>JANQPS010000862.1 GCA_028285365.1 Thermoanaerobaculia bacterium
CTGTTCGACGAAATCGAGAAGGCTCATCCGGACGTTCCCAACCTGCTCTTGCAGATTCTCGAGGACGGCATGCTCACGGATTCTTACGGAAATCGGGTCGACTTTCGTCACGCCTTGCTCATCCTGACGTCCAACCTGGGAACCGGCATGGTGCTCAGCGGCGGCCGGCTCGGCTTTGCCGGCAACGATGCGGCGCGGGAGTTCGAGCAGCTCGAAGAGGAGATCCTGGGCGAGCTCAAACACCACTTCACTCCGGAGTTCATCAACCGCATCGATGAGCTGATCGTGTTCAACCCTCTCGGACGCGAGGAGCTCGGCAAGATCGTCGACATTCTGCTCGGCGACGTGAATGCGAATCTCGCCGAGAAGGGGCTCAGCGTCGAGGTGTCACCCGAAGCCAAGGAGTTTCTGCTCGACCGTGCGGGCGTCGATCCGTCGACTGGTGCCAGGCCGCTCAGGCGGACGATCCAGAGGCACATCCAGGATGCCATTTCCGAGCTACTCATCAGCACGCCCAGCGAGGAGCTCGGCAAGATCGAGGTGACTCTGGAGGATGGAGCCTTGGACTTTCGCGCAGCGAGCGATCTGGCTGCGAGCGAGGCCTTGGCCGAGAACTGAGGATGAAGGGACTCTTGGGTATGGCGGCGGCCTTTGCCGGCCCCGCGTCCTGTGCATCTGGAGCCATCCAGGGGGCTGTTTGTCCCTCTGTTGGTGGCCGGTGACGTGATCGACTCCTATCCGAGATGTTCTTGCCGAGTACCGAGTCTGATTTCAGGGTGGGCTTCTGCTCCTCATGCAGCAGTCGCCGTTCAGCCCCAACGAGCTTGATCAAAGACGTTCCGTGCGGAGAGCAGCCACCATGTTGAAACGCTTCGTCGACCAGACCGAACAGAGGCGAGCTACGGCTTGGCTCGCGATCGTGAGCCTGCTGGCGTCGCTGCTGCTTCCCGCGGCGTCGGTCGCGCAGCAGGCGAATCTCGAAGGTCGAGAGATCGTGGCGGTGGAGTACCGAGGACTGGAGACCCTCATCGAGGAGAGCATGAGCTACTACCTCGACATCGAGATCGGGACTCGCTACGACCCGGCCCACCTCAACGCTCGGATCAAGGAGTTTTGGGACCGCGACCTCATCGACGACGTTGCGGTCGAGGCGGTGGCCGAGGGACAAGGGGTCAAGCTGCTGGTCACGGTCGTCGAGAGACCAACGCTGATCTCGATCGACTACGAAGGCCTCGACAAGGTCAAGCGTTCGGACATCGCGGACGCTGCCGATCGCGAGCGTATCGAGCTCTACGAAGGACTGCCGCTCAACAGGGGTGAGCTCGTTCGGCTACGCAAGGTGATCGAATCGGTCTACGAGGAAAAGGGCTACCGCTTCGCTGAAGTGTCGTTCGAGATCGAGCGGGAGAGCCCCACCGAGCACCGCATCATCGTCACGGTCGACGAGGGCAACAAGGTCAAGATCGGACGGGTCGACTTCGAAGGTAACGAGATCTTTGCCAACGGCAGGCTCCGTAGCCAGATGAAGAAGACGAAGAAGTCGAACCTCATTACGAAGATTCGCAAGCGCGACATCTACAACCCGGCGACCGTCGACGAAGATCTCGGCAACGTCCGGGACCTGTACCAGCGATACGGCTACAAAGACGTTCAGACAGGTGATCCCGTCGTCGAGGTCATCGGCGGATCGGACGACGGCGGCGGCAAGCGCAGGCTGCGACTCATCGTACCGATCGAAGAAGGTCCTCGGTGGAAGCTCGGCGAGGTTGTCCTCGAGGGTAACGAGGTGCTCTCCAGCGACATTCTGCAGAGAGTCTTCGAAGAGCCGAAAGGCGGCTGGCTCCGTTCCGACGTCATCGATGCCGGAATCGAGCGGATCAACGAGTTCTACCAGAACACCGGCTACATCTTTGCCCGCGTCGAGACCGAGGTCGTCGAGCGCGACGCGGAAGAACTGATTGCCGATGTCGTGGTCAAGATCCAGGAGAACGACCAGTTTCGGGTCGGTCGGATCGAGTTCCAGGGGAACTCGAAGACCCGCGATCGAGTGCTGCGGCGAGAGCTGCGAATTCAGGAAGGAATGGTCTTCAACTCCGCGGCGCTCAAGAACAGCCTGCTCAAGATCAATCAGCTGGAGTACTTCAAGCTGAACGAGGACGAGCCCGTCGACCTGGACTACGACGCCGAGAACAAGCTGGTCAATCTGCGCATCAAGGGTGAAGAAGCCGAGCGCATGGAGTTGCAGTTTGGCGGTGGCTATTCTGAACTCGACGGGTTTTTCGGCCAGGCTGCTGTTCGGAGTCGGAACTTCCTCGGGCGCGGCGAGACTCTCGGCGTGTCGTTTCAGTCGGGGCGGTTCCGCGACTCGTTCGACTTGTCGTACTTCGTACCGTGGCTGCTCGACCGGCCCCAGAGCCTCGGCCTCCAGATCTTCGATCGCGATCTCGACTTCGATCTCATCGCCGACCAGCGCTTCATCCGCAAGGAGCGCGGCGCCATCGTCAGCTACGGGCGCTCCTTCCGCCTCTTCGAGAGCTTGAGCCTGGCCTACAACAACTCGGACTTCGAAGACCTGAGGTCACAGCGATTCTTCTTCGGTGACGATCCGGAAGGGCAGCTGTTCTCCCAAGAGTTCTCGTTCAAGAAGTCGTCGCTCACGGCCACCTACCGATACGACAGTCACGACTCGAGACTCGAGCCGACCCAAGGGAAGAGGCTCACGCTCTCCCTCGAGTACGCGGGCGGTTTTCTCGGAGGTGAGAACTACTTCATCCGGCCGATTCTCAACGCTTCATACACCCGTACGCTCTCCCGCCGAGGGCTGCGAACGGTCGGCCGCGTGAATCTCGAAGCGTCCTACATCGAGCCGTTTGGCAATGACGATGCCGGCGACCCTCGCGGGCTGTTCTTCCTGGACCGTTTCCTCCTCGGGGGAGAGCAGAGCATTCGCGGCTACTCCTTTCGCTCCATCTGGGTCAGAGACCCTGACACGGGCGCAACCATCCGCGACATCAACGGGTTTCCTCAAGGCGGCAACAAGTCGTTCTTGCTGAATCTGGAGTATCACTTCCTGATCGGCGACGGCCCCTTCCGACTGATAGCTTTTGCAGACTTCGGCAACGTCTACGCAGAAGACCAGGATCTGGACTTCGATCACATGCGCAAGGTCGCAGGTCTCGAGCTGCGCATCAACGTGCCGCTGTTCGGAGCGCCTCTGCGGTTCATTTGGTCCAACAACCTCGATCCTCTCGACGTCGGGATCACGGACGACGAGCGCTTCGAGAGCTTTGATTTCAGCATCGGCGTCAACTTCTGACGCTTCCCACCTCACACACAAGCAACACGTTCGGAGGCTCACGAGCGTTCTGAGCCTCAGGAGAAAGAAGATGAAACTTTCTAACCACCACTTTGGCCGCATCTTCGCTGTACTCGCGGTCGCCCTTTTGGCACTGCCCGGGGCCGGCATGGCTCAGCAGAAGCTCGGTGTGATCGATGTCGAGCGAATCTTGCGAGACTCCACACGAGGAAAAGAGGTCCTCGAAGATCTCCAGGGCTTCTCGGAAGCCAAGAAGGGTGAGCTCCTCGCCGAGCAGGCATCGCTGGAAGAGCTTCAGAAGAGGTACGCCGACTCCCGTCTGACACTGGCCGAGGACAAGCTGGCCGATATGCAGAAGGAGCTCGAGGACAAGACGATCGCCCTGCGACGGATGCAGGATGACGCCGAGCGCGAGCTCCAGAAGCGACAGCAACAGGAGTTCGGCAAGATCGAGTCCGAGGTCCTTCCGATCATCAATGCGGTCGGCAAGGAACTGGGCTACACCCTCATCTTCAACAAGTTCCAGAGTGGTCTCGTCTTCGCGGACGACGGCGTCGATCTCACGGACATGGTCATCGAGCGCTACAACGGCGGCGGCGGCTCGCCGTCAGGAGACTGATCCCTGAGCTCGACGGTGTCGCTCGGCGAGCTTGCCGAGGCGACGGGCGGTCGAGTCGTCGGTGATTCGGGAAAGCTCCTCAAGGCCGTCCGGCCCCTCGAGGTGGCAGGGCCGGACGATCTCTCGTTCCTGACCAAGAGCGGTTATCTCGCGAACGCTCGCAACTCAGATGCCGGTGCGCTCCTGGTCGGGACCGATGCCGCCGAGGCGGGATTTGATGCGGACCTCCTGGTCTGTGACGATCCGTACCTGGCGCTGACCCGCGTTCTGCGATGTTTTCACCCGGAACCTGAGATAGCAGCCGGCGTGCACGAAACGGCGGTCGTCGATCCGTCGGCCGAGGTGCACGAGTCCGCCCACATCGGTCCGTACTGTGTCATCAGCCGTGGGGCGACCATTGCGGAGCGAACCGTGCTCGAAGCGTTTGTGTTCGTGGGCGAGAGCTCGGCGATCG
>JANQPS010000866.1 GCA_028285365.1 Thermoanaerobaculia bacterium
CCTTGAAACGCAACGCCGCCACCCTGACCGTCAGCCTTTTCGCCGACCGCTCCAAGCACACCGTCGCCGTTGCTCGGGCCGCCGGTGGCCTCGTTGTCGGTGAAAACCACATCGCTGACCTGGACCACGGTAATGGTCGGCTGGGGACCCGAGGTCAGAAGGCCGCCACCGATGCCGAAGCCGCCCGCCTCGGTACCGGAACCACCCCTGGCCTCGTTGTCGTCGAAGAGGATGCGCTCGACGATGTTGACTCCAGGCGCCGAACGAATCGACGCACCACCACCGAGTCCCCAGCCGCCCTGTGGCGTAGCCCGATCGGGCCCGATGGCTCGGTTGGCACGGAAGACGAGGTCGCGGAGAACGACGTTCGCGCGCGCCGCATCGAGGCCGCCGCCGAACGCAAACTCGTCGTTGGGCGCTGCGTCCGGATCAGCCAGGCCCCGCGTGATGGTGAAGCCTTCCATGCGCAGGCTCGCAGGCTGTGCGTCGCCCGGGTTCGGATCTTCGACTCTCACGCCACGCCACTGGTTTTCCCCGTCGATCGTGGTGAGGTTGCTGACGGGGTCTGGAGTGACCCAGTTGGACGTCGTGAAACCACCGAGCAGCACGATCTCACCTTGACCAGAACTCGGGTTGGCGAGCAGACAGACGACCGCGGTTCGCTGCGTGAACGGCGAGCAAGCAACGTCCAGTGATCCGTCGTAGGTGTAGGTACCCGCCGCTACCTTGACCGTGTCACCCGACGACGCCAGATTGAGAGCCCTCTGAATGTTGAGACAAGGCTCCGCCGTCGAGCCACAGCTGCCACTGTCGTTGCCGGTCGGAGCCACGTGAAAAGTGGTCTGCCCGGCGGCCGCAACAGCCATCAGGCCGAGGAGCAGGCCCAGCAGCAAACGAGTAGGCAGCCGCAAAGCCGTGTTGCGACGATCAGCGTGTGGTTCGGTGAGTGTCTCGATATCCATCACTTTGGCCGGCCGAGCTCTAGCAGCCTGAGGGTGTTTGCAGCCCTCGGTTGGTTCGGCGAACTATAGCTCAAATAGAATACTTATCCCGCACCCGGCACACCAGCCGCTCGGCGATCAGCATCACGACCATCGCCTGGCATCCGTCCCAAGGCACGGCGTAGCGATCGAAGTCGGCAAGCAGCATGGAGTGACTCGCAGCACTCGCCAGCACACCCAGAGTGACCGCGGCGATCAGCAGTTCCTCGCGAGTTCGCAGTCGCAGTCCCCCACCCCATACGAACGCCACGAGCGAGACACCAAACACCGCGGCCAGCGCTGCCCGACCGTGGGATAGATAGAGCACTCCAATCTTCCTCCAGACTCGCAGCTGGCCGCCTTCGGTTTTGTTCACCACGTCCTCCAGACGCGGCACGAACGGCAACACGATGCGGTTCTGCTCCTCGGTCGCCACTCGGTCGTTGGCAAAACGATAGATCCAGTCGCGGAGGTCCTCACTACCCGGCGCTGGCTTGGCCAAGGGGAAACCCAGGAAGTGAAGCGACGAACGGTGGACCTCTCGAAGGTAGGCGCCGGGGCGAGCTGCAATCTGTTCGCTCACGATGGCTCGCGCTCGACCTTCGGCCGCGGCTCCCGAGCCCAGCTGGGAGACGATCTCGTAGCCGGCCTCTCGAAGGTCTTCTTTCTCGAACGTGTAGGCGCTGGCGACCGGCAGACCGGAATCGATCAGCCGGTGAGTCGAGAGATAGACGATCCGGTTGCGATGAGAGTTGGCCGTGATCGACAGCTCGCCGAACAGGATCGCGTTGCGCAGCGCCCAGGGTCCCAACAGCAAGATCGACCCGAGCAAGACACCAGCGACGAAGCCGCGTACCCGCCAGAGTCGCTGTCCCAAACTTCCGCGAGCGCTCCAGATGTTGGCCAGCACCCAACAGGCGAGCAGCGGAGCGCAGAAGAAGAGGCCGCTGGCCCTGGTCAAAACACAGAGTCCCATGGTCGTCCCGATCAGCACTCCTCGCCTGGGACCAGGAAGAGAGGCTGCCGAACCGTCAGGTGACCCTCCTTCCCCGCCAGGATGACCACGCTCCAAGCCGTAGAAACAGGTCGCGAGGAAGGCCCAGAGCAGCAGAACGAACAGCACCTCGGTCATCACCAGGTGCTCCAGGAACAAGAGCACCGGATTGAAGCCCAGGAAGACCCCGAGCGCGACGGCCGCAACCGGACGACGAAGCCACATCAGCAATGCCGACGCGAGACCGGCAGTGGCCAGCCCCAGGAGCTTCTGAGCCAAGACGACACCCGGAGCACTCCAGCCGACAAAAGCCTGGACTCCCGCGAGAAACGTCGGGTAGCCGGGGAGTCGCCAGTCGCGCAGGTTCTCGCTCGAGAAGTCGAGTGAGCGCAGGATCTTCTCCGCCGCGAGCAGGTAGTCCGGTGAGTCGTTGGTCAAGACCACGGAGAACCCCGCGAACAACATGCCACGAGCCACCGCGGCCACGGCGAGGACAGCCACGATCCAGAGCCACGGTCGCCTGGCGAAGTTGCTGGAGGGGGTCCTCGACGTGCTTGGCGAGCCCGCAGGGTTCCGCTCCCTGTTCGAATCGATCCGCGCCGCACTGCTCACCGGGGTATCACCTGGATGGTGCGGAGGCGGCCCCGTCATCCGCAAAGAGCCAGCGCGGGCTCCAGCTCGAGTCGCCGGCCAAGTCTGCGATGGTCGAGACGATCTCGGCGAAAGCCCGATCGGAGCCGGTGGCCGTGGCGCTTGCGCGGGCCGCCTGCACCCTCCGAAGGCGTTCCGTCGCGGGCGCGAGCTCGAACTCGGCGAGAGCCCTGGCCACCTGATCCGGTTCGAGGTCTCTGGGAGTCCCAACCCCTGCGGACTCGAGCGGGATCCACCAGGCGCTGTCCTCTCCGAGCAGCGCGCGGCTCCCGACCGCCGTCGCGACGATCGGAGTCTCCAACAGCGCAGCGCTGTGAGTCACGCTGTCGAAGCCAGCCAGCCGCGCGCAGTCCAGGACGCCGTCGACCCGATCGACCAGCGGTCCCAGCTGATCCAGATCCGCGAACGACTCGGCGACGTGCAGGCTCAGATCAGCGTGATCTCGAGCGATGCCGGCTCGAAGGTGTGCAGCTCCTGCGCCACGCCTCAGGACCACGAGGAGCCGGAGCTCGGACTCGCCGCCCGACGCCCGAAAGCGTCGAAAGCCCTCCAAGGCTCCGGCGAAGTTCGCGTGATGCCAGTTCGACCCTGCGTCGACGTGGAGGAGCATGTAGCGACAATCCTCACGCAGTTCGCTCGAGACAGGGTGCGTTCCCCCCCGAGAAGGCAAAGACGAGCGCGGCGTCACGAGGGCCACGTCTCGATCCAGCAGCGCCTCGAGCTCCCCCTGCCCCTCACCATGCAGCGTCCAGAAGTGGCTGAAGCCTCGCAGGACCTGAATCCGCGCAGCCACCAGACTCGGATCCGGAAAGTCGACGCAGCCGAGCACCGGTCCTATGGCGTGCTGATGAGCCGGAAGCCGGGCCAGCGCAGCCAGAGCCTCATGCAGATCGCCGACGATCAGCGTGACCTCAAACGGTGTTCCCGAGGCATGCCAGAGAGACGAGCCACGGGTCCAGCCACTCGCATTGACGGCGATGTCGGCCATCGCGACTTCGAGCCCCGAGGCCTGCAGCGCATCACGCAAGGCGGGCGCGACGACCGCCAGATGACCAGCGCTCGAAAACATGAGATTGACCCCGTCGCCGCAACGCACGGTCATCAGGACCACTCCAGCGTGCTCTTGACCGGCTCGACCAGCTCACTCGCCAACGACAGATCGGCAGCTCCGCGCTTCGCGAACCACTCGGCGAAGCGTTGCTGGTCGGCCCCGAGGGGGTCCGGATAGCACCGCTGCAGATCCTCACGAGACGAGTGGACGAGGAGCGCCAACCGCGTCAGGGTGGGCGCCTCTCGTCGGCACGCAATCGGCGTGTTGAGCCAGTCCAGCAGCAGCCCGGGGCTCTCGAGGTCGTAGCGCTCCAGCAGTGCCTGCGCACTACGACCCGAAGGCAAGCGGGCTGGCTCGAGCTCGACCGGCCACTTGGCGCGCGGCCCCGTGGGGCCCTCCACGCTGTCCAGCAACGACGCATCCACGCCGAACGGAACCGCCCCTCCGGCATCTTTCAGCCAGGTCACGAACGGTCTCAGATCGCCTCCCAGAACGTCCGGGAAGCGCACTCCGGCACCGAAGCTCTCTTCCCAAATAGCGAGCGCCAGCCGGTTGATCACCGCGCCATCTCCCAACTCACGGCCTTCTGTCAGCCAGATGTAGAAACTGTCGGGTGATTCGACGTCGAAAGGGGTCGGCCAGCGCAGCGCACGAGGGTCGACTCGCGCGAGCTGACGACGTGCAACATCTGGTACCGGGGGCCCTTCAGGGCCGAACGAACCGTAGGCGTACGGTAGGCCGCGCAGCTCCTCATGGCCGTGGGCCAGAACCAGCGCACTGTACTCCTCGAGCAGCGGCAGGAGTTCTGGTCGATCACTCGTGCGGAGCCGGTCCTGATGCCGACTCACGCGGTCGAGGTCGTCCATGTCCAAACCGCTGAAGTGAACAAAGCGGGCCGGCTCACCCTCGACGACCCACCGGCGCCCGTCGGACTCGAGCCGACGCTGCCCGAGATTCCAGTACGCCACGTTGAGCGCAGGCGAACGCAGCACCTCGACACTCTCGAGGAAACACGGCGCGAAGTCCATCCAGGACTGGTCGACAAAAAGACCGTTGCCGGAATCGAGGTAGCCGTGGTGCCACAGGCGATCGGCCCACCAATCCAGGAAGGCGCTCGTGCTGTCGTCGAGACGGATTCCCAAGAAGCCGAGGTTGTAGACACCGGCCCGTCGAATGGTGATCTCGTTCGGATGGGCGTCGTCGTCGAGGGGCGCGCAGATGTGGGGAGTGAGACACGCCTGGGATCTCGAAAGAGCAGGCAGCGGTCCTCCCTCGAAGTCGAGCGGCCTCAGCACCAGAATGTCAGGATCGAAGTAGAGGGCCGAGCGAGCGCCGCGCTCTTGCCTGAGCCACTGCAAGGCGAACGGCTTGACCAGGGTGTTGAGCTCGAGCTGATTGAAACGAAATGCGGTGTTCTCGAAGCTCGGCACACCCACATCACGAGCAAAAACCACCTCGAACGGCAAGGCGCCGTAGTCAACGGCGGGGTTCGGCTCGTCGACCACACAACACGTCACGCTCGAACCGGGGTGGTGCCTTACGTAAGACTCGGCAAGGACCGACGCCAGCGCCAGATAGTTGTTGGAGGCGATAGTGAGCGCGGGTACCGCCGTCATCAGCGTCTACCCGACACGATCTGGTCAACGCGACTCACTCGCCCGACTCACCCGGCTCGGCCAGCAAAACGCAGCAGCCTCAGACCGCCCCACCTGACGGGTCGACCATCGATCTCGCGCGGTTCGGCATCGTGCGGCTTGGCATGCAGAGACAGCTCGCCACAGTCGATCACTTCAGGCCAGCGGCGGACCGCCTGGTGGAGTCCGTCTTCGACCTCGACGAAATGGCTGTCGTGAAAGACGAGGTGCGAACCCGGTTCCAGATGTTCGAGGGCAATCTCGATGTCCCTGAGCAGTCCCTCGGTGCTGTGGTCACCGTCGATGAATGCAAAGTCGAATTGCCCCCCTGCTGCTTTCCGGGCCTTCTCGACGGCCAGGGGTGAGGCTTCTGCGATCAACTCCATCCGGTGCGCGAGCCGATCGCGAACCTCGGAGCTGAGGCGCGGCTCTGGATCAACGCAGTAGATCCGACCCTGGTCGAGATCATCGAGGGCTGCGCAGATGACGTCCGCCGAGCCCCCCTTGAAGGTCCCGATCTCGAGCACACGCCGAGGCCGTAGGCCAAACACCAGACTGTAGAGCAGGACGCGCTCGACCCCGAGGAGCTCGGCATCTGCATCGAGCACTCGCTGAAGACTCTGTGGCGAGAGCTCGTCGAGCTCCAAGCTGCCGCCAGGCCGCACGGGAGAGACCGCCGAACGCTCCCCTGACGCACGGGGAAGCGCAGGACTCGTAGACAGGCGATCCAACTGGTCGACCAGGCTCTCGAGGATCTTCGTCTGCCGATCGAAGGACGAGGCGACGAACCAGTAGACCAGGCGCTTGAGGAAGACGAGTCGACCTCCAACGGGCTCTCGTCTGAACTCGGCGATCTGCCGACGCAGCACAGACAGCGGATCTGAATCGACACTTCCCACGATGCTCGGCGAGTCGAGCTCCCGGTCGACGGCCCCGAGCACCTCCGCCACCGTTACGCGATCCTGAGTCGGCACGCCATCCGACTGAGTACCCTTCGAGCTCACACGTCAGCCCCGCTCTCGACCTCGGACGGTGCGACCGTCTCGGGCGCGTAGCGCGAGCTGCCGGCGGACTGATCATCTGCGCGAGTGTCCCGCCAGCGCTCGATCACGTCTCGATAGACGTCTTCGAACCCTCGCGCCATAAGTTCAGCAGTGTAGTTCTCCACGTAGCGTGCCCTCGCAGCTCCACCCATTCGCACCCTTAGCTCTCGATCGCTCGCGAGCAGCTCGATGGCTGCACCGAGCTCGGCGACCGAGCCAGGCTCCACCAACATACCCGAGTCACCGTCACGCACGATGTCGATCGGTCCACCGGCTCGGCATGCGATCACTGGTCTCGCCCAGTTCATGGCTTCGATCAGGATCAGGCCGAAGCTCTCGTACAGCGAAGGGGCCACCAGAAAGTCGCAGTCTCGATAGAAGCGTTCGAGCTCATCGTCGCTCACGTGTCCGTGAATGCGGATGCGATCCCGCACGTCACGATGCGCTCGCAGACGTTCCGGGTACGTCCGACCAGTTCGCTCGAGACTGCCGTCGTGTGCAGAGTTGTCGATCCCCACAAAGTCGATGCTGAGCTCTGGAACGACTCGCAGGGCGGCGGGCACGGCCTCGAGAAGCTCGGGCAGCCCCTTGCGATGTTCCAGCCGGCCGACAAAAAGCGCACGGACCTCGCCACGGAAGCGCTCCGCCAGAGACTCGACCCGCGCCTCGGCAACCGGCTCTTCGCCGAATGGAACCACCGGGTGGCGGCTTGGATCGAT
>JANQPS010000890.1 GCA_028285365.1 Thermoanaerobaculia bacterium
GACTCCGGTGATCGAAACTGCATACGACGAACCCAGCCGCTCCCTGGCTCCATTGGCCATCGCTCGGGCTACCGGGCCCGACACCGCACCGTGGGTCTCGATCATCTCGGGGGCAACGCCCAGAAGCTGGCTCTTGAGCTCGTTCGAGTACGAGACCACGCCCCCGAGATAGTAGGCGCTGCTGCCGGGCGTCGACGTCAGACGCGAGCCCAGGAGGCCCCCGGTGCAGGACTCGGCCGTCACGAGGGTCTCACCGCGCTCTTCGAGAAGATCTCCGACGACGGCCTCGAGACTCTGACCGCGGTCCGTGAACACGGCGTCACCGAGCAACTCGTGAGCTCGCGCCACGTGCTCGGCGAGAGGCTTTGGATCGTCGTCGTCATCGCGGATGCGGACGATCACCTGGCCAATCGAAGCTAGCAGCGTGAGTCGGGCAGAACCCAACTCGCGAGTCAGTGGATCGAGCCGGTCCTCTACGGCGGACTCCGGAAGACAGGCCGTGCGCAGCTCGACCGTCTCCACCATGGTCTCTCGATGAGAGTGCTCCAGAAGCCAGTTCTTGACGAAACTCTCGACGAGCGCGTGCATCTCACTCGGGACCCCGGGTAGCACGAAGACCGTCTTTTCATTCCAGTTCACCTCGAGACCCGGGGCGGTGCCAAGCGAGTTCGGGAGCACCTTCGCTCCGCGAGGGACCAGAGCCTGCCTCCGATTGGCTTCGGGCATGACGCGCGCGAACTGCCTCGCCCGCTCTACGATGGCAGCGAGTACTGCCTCGTCGAGCTCTAGCGGCTCACCGGTCAGCAGCTCGAGGGCTTCGCGCGTGCGGTCGTCGCTGGTGGGTCCGAGTCCTCCCGTCACGACAACGACCTCGGCAAGCCTCGCCAGCTGGCGAATCTGGTCGGCGATCTGCTCCTCGTCGTCGCCGATCACGGCCTTGGCGACAAGATTCCAACCGGACTCGCGAAAGACGTCCGCTAGCCAAAGCGAATTCGTGTCGGTGCGGTCGGAGCCGAGGAGCTCGGTACCTACTGCCAAGACTGCGGCGTTCACGAGCCGATCATAGTGTGTCGCACGGTGTGCTGGGCGAAACTGGAGATACCCGCAGGCGCGGCGCCTTCGGTCCCGTTCTTCAGACGTCTTCGGAGCTGACGCGCTCGACGACGAGGGTCGGCAGCTCGCCACTCGATGACACGTGAAAGCAGGCTTCCAGCTCGGACGCCAGACGGCTCGCAGACTCATCGTCCGGTCCGTAGACCCGCGCCAGTTCCTCACCAGAGGTCACCGAGTCACCGAGTTGCCGGACGCTCTCGAGAGCCAGAGATCGTTCGATCTCCCGCCCGGACCGACACGCTTCGCTCAAGCACCATCCGACCCGTTGATTGTCGATCTTCGCCAGCGCACCGGTGCTGCTGGCGCAAACCGACTTCTCGAACCGACCCATCGGAAGATCAGGTGCTTCGAGCCAGGTCGATCGAGCGCCTTGAGCCCTGGCCCAGTCCGTCAACTTCTCGAGTGCTGCGCCACTCGCGACGGCCTCCTCGAGGTGCTCGCGAGCCACATCGGCGCCCACCAGGCGCGACGCTTCTTCACAAAGCGACAGAGTGACTTCCATCAGTCTCTCGTCGCCTTCGCCCCGGAGACACTGGACAGTCTCGTTGATCTCACTGTTGTGGCCGACCCACCTCCCCAGAGGCTGCGCCATGTCTGTGAGCAGAGCGCTGGCGCGAACGCCGAGCCTTTCGCACGTGCCCACCAGTCTGCGTGCCAGCTCGCGGGCATCGTCGATGCCAGGGAAGAACGCGCCGGAGCCCACCTTGACGTCGAAGGCGATGCCCGCCGCGCCCGTAGCGAGCTTCTTCGAGAGGATGGAGCCGACGACCAGGGGCAAGCTGCTGATCGTCGCCGTGGCATCTCGAAGTAGATACAGTCGCCGATCTGCTGGTGCGATTCCCGTCGTGGCAATGCCGATTGCGAGTCCAACTTCGTCGAGCAACCCCTCGGTGCGTTCACGGTCGAGCGCGAGGTCGAGACCGGGAATGGACTCCAGCTTGTCAGCGGTGCCACCCGTATGGCCCAGGGCGCGTCCAGTCAGCATGACGACGGGTACGCCACAAGCAGCCAGAATCGGCCCCAGGATCAGCGAGACCTTGTCCCCCACTCCGCCGGTCGAGTGTTTGTCCACCACCGTCGGAAAACGCTCCCGCAACTTCCAGGTCTCCCCGGAGTCCAGCATCGAGGAGGTCAAAACGCTCGTCTGCTCGTCATCGAGCCCGCGCAGAGCCACTGCCATCAGAAACGCGCCCAGTTGGGCGTCGCTCCATGATCCGCTGCTGGCTCCCTCGACAGCCGATCGGATCTCCACCGCGGTGAGCTGTTCACCGGTGCGCAGGCGGTCCAAGACCTCAAAAGCGCTCAACGGAGGAGCTCCTTCTCTTCTGATTCCTCTTCAGATTCGGCACTAGGCGCAGCCCGAGCGACCTCACTGGGCCCGGCTGAGAGGTAGCCGCCTCGAGATCGTCTCCTGGGACTCAACGTCAGGTCGTGACGTCGAGTCGGGTCCGGGCCTCGCGGGCGTAGGGCGACTGCGGAAACTGGTCGACGAGCTCCTGGAACCTCTCCTTGGCCTCTTCGGTCTCGCCGTTGTCCTCCAGCGAGACGCCCAGCTCATAGAGAGTTGCATCCCGGGGAAGCACGCCGCTGTCGTTCTCGACTGCCTGACGCAGCTCAGCGACCAGGTCCGCGTGTTTGCCTTCGGCTCGGTCCAAGCTGATGACGTTGAGTTTCACCACGGCCGCCAGCGCATCTCGAGGGCTGCGATCGAGATACTCGTTCCACAGCTCGCGGGCTCTTGCGAGGTCTCCCTCCTGAGCCGCGATCTCACCCATATAGACCCTGGCGATACGCCCGGCATCGCTGGAACCGTGGTCAGCCAGGACTCCTTCGAAGAGGCCTTTCGCGCGGGCGCGACGGGCGTCTTCGTCGGGGAAAGACGGTGAGTTCTCGTTGTCCGGATCGGCGCCTGCGGCGTTGATCGGAGCCTGGTGGATCTTGAGTGCCTCGGCCAAAGCCTGCTGCGCCGACACTTCCTGGCGGGACCGCATACCCTGAAACAGCAGCACAGCCGCGACGACCACGGCGATCGCGACGATTGCTGCGACCACCTTCTGGTAGTTGTCTTGGAGCCACTCGACGCCCAGGAGCAGGCGCTCCTGAATCTCGTCGCGTTTGATCTCTTGTCGCGTCAAACCGCTCATGGCGGATCTCCTGAAACGTCGCCCCGACGGATCAGAGGCGAACATGGTAGGCGGTCACGTGAGGGTTGCGAGGCTGAGCGAAGGCGAGACTCGGCACCGAAGCGACCAGATCGGCACCCGAGTCCAACAGCGAGGGATCACTCGGCTCATGAGAACGGCCGGGAAACGTGCTCTCACAGCGCGCTACGCAGTGAAGCCCGTTCGGCAGCTTCCACCGAGATTCCAGCCGACCTCGCGACGACTCGGCACAACCCTAGCAAGAAAAGACCCTGGCAAGAAGCGCTTCGTGGCCACGGTCGACAGACCTCTGACCACCGAGAAGGTCCAGCGGTCCAGCCGAGTCGCCCCTCTATCGACTCCTCGAAAGGTCAGTTGATGCCGCGATTCAGCTTCTTGCCGTCGATGATCCGCCTGTACTCGGCTCCTTGACGACGCTCTGCCTTGCGCCTCGTGGCTTCATCCCGCCGCCGTTCCTGCGCGGCGATCTCCCGGCCCAGGCGCCTGAACGCTTCGAGCCGCGCTGGATCGAGGACTCCCGTCTGAACCGCCTCCAGAACCGCACAACCGGGTTCGGAGACGTGTCCGCAGTCGCGAAAACGACACGACGTGCTCAACTCAGCGATCTCGTCGAACGCCTGATCCAGTGCCTCGTCACCTTCGATCCAGGGCTCCAGCTCGCGCAGGCCGGGAGTGTCGATCAGCAGGCCGCCGCTCGGCAGGCTGATCAGCTCTCGATGGGTGGTCGTATGTCGACCTCGCTCGTCACTCGTGCGTACGGCTCCCGTTCGCATCACTTCACGGCCAGCCAGACGATTCACGAGGGTGGACTTTCCGGCGCCCGAGGAGCCGACGAAGACGGCCGTTACACCTGGTCCCAGGTAGCTCTCCAAGGCCACGACTCCGCGCCCGTCGAGTGCACAGACCGGAACCACTGCAAGGCCTGCAGCCACCTCCTGGGATCCCATGCGCTGCTCGGCGAGGTCTTCTGCGAGGTCTAGCTTGTTCAGCACCACCACGGGTTCGGCGCCACCGGACCTCACCATCAGCAGGTAGCGTTCGAGACGCCTGAGATTGAAGTCGTTGTCGAGGCCCATGACGACAAAGACCACGTCGACGTTGGCCACCAAAACCTGACGCCTGGTCTCTCCGCCGGCCGCCTTGCGTCCCAATACCGTGCGTCGTGGCAACACTTCGAGGATGGTCGCGCGGTTCTCCTCTCGGCGCGAGAACGTGACCCAGTCGCCCACGACTGGCGGATCCTCTGCTCTGTGATGTCGCAACGACCCGCTGAGCTCGGCGGTCAGCAGGTCGCCACCGGCGGCTTCGCCGGCGACGATGCGACACACGCCGCGCGACTCGAACACCACTCGCCCCGTCTCTTCTCTGGTCACGTCCATCTCGACGGTCGTGTGATCGTCCGTCCCACCGCTCGTCGCCTCCATGGTCGCGGCAGCCGTCCCGATCGCCGGGGGCTTTGCGTTCGTTTCCTGGAGTCTTCGATCTGCCAGACACCGTTCGTTGGACCTCGTCCCCAGGCCGTTGTTCTTCGCTGTCCCACGTCTTCTCCGAGGGATTCGCTTCTTCATGATGACTGTCTCCACAGGCGCTCGAGGAGCACCCTGCGATCCAGATCGTTCGACGCCTGGCAAGTCGGCCGTGTGGCGGGCGGGAGACCGAGCTACGGAAGGTGGCGGAGACCAGAAGCGCTCCCAGAAGCAGGTCGCCTCGGCTCACACCCACACCGACGCGCGTCTTGCCAACTCCGTCGTTGCGGAGCCAGATCGCGGGGCAAGCCGTCTCGAGACGTCCGCGCTCGGACCACTTCCGGCGGCACTATCGCCGTCGTCGTGGTCTCACCGAGCGCCAAGTTGACTCTAAAGAGGAGTCAGGATTCACTGGTCTGCGGTCCGTGCACGATTCATGAGTACGAATCATGAGTACAAATCAGGAGCACGGTGCAGGGGCCGCGGTCACCCGGGCCAGAACCGAACCGGAGTCGCATACCGTTCTCGAAGAGCGAGATTCGGCGCGAACCGGGTTCCGCACGTCGACCTCCCGCTCGAGGGCGAGTCAGTCGTCCAGGCTCAGTCGTCCAGGCGATGCAACGTCGTTGCAGGGCCGCTAGTGGGCGTCTCGAAGGGTGCTCAAACAATCATAGGCACCCAGAAGGTGCCAGGTTCCGAGGCAAAAGGCAAGCACACAGCGCCTGCGGCCGGCTGAGACAGCCGAAACCAACTCCCTCAGGCGCTGACCTCGCCCATGACCTTGTAGCTCGCCGTGCCCCCCAGATGGCTGCAGGAACGAACCTGAATCGACAGGGCGCGGCCATCCTTCTCTCTCAGGACCCCCTCACGCATGCTGGCCAGGTTGCCGTCCCCGAGCAGCCACATGGCTCCGGAAACATCCGTACTCGATTCCGCCAGAGCTGTGGGACTCAAGTCCGTAGCCGAACAATCACCCGCCTCGATGTCGTCAGCAGACGACACTAGGTAGAGGTAGCGCACCGGGAGACGCTGACCTTCGAATTCGATCTGACCCAGTCCTCGGTGGCTTTCGACGAGAGTTGTCATGACGAGATCTCCTGAAGGAGTCTTCCGCGTGCCGTTGAGCAGCAAGATCGTGGGTTGGCCGACCGACAGCCTGGCCAACCGCTCGGGTCGGATCGTAGCGCTTGACCTTACCGATCGTACCCCTGGATCTTTGCTGGCGACGCAGGAAGTGAGAACAAAAAAAGTCTGAAGGAACCCGACGCGGCACTTGACGTGTCGCTGGGGGCCGAACGGTGCCAGTGAAAAAGTGGTGGCTTCCCGTCTCCCTCACAAGCTTTTGCAAACAGAAGGCCAGGTCTGAACCCAAGAGCTCGAGTCGCCAGATAGAGAGGAGCAACAG
>JANQPS010000920.1 GCA_028285365.1 Thermoanaerobaculia bacterium
GACATCTGCTCCGCTCGCCCTCTCGCGCCGGACGATGTCCTTCTCCGACTGGGCGGAGACACCAAGTGAATCGCCGAGATCACGGGCTCGAGGAGAGGGCTGGTTGCTAGTCACGAGCTCGGCCGAGGACGCCCCGACGAGTTCGCGCAGCCCGCGGAGCCAGATCACCCGATCCAGAATCTTCGTGGACCTTCCCGACTTCACTTCTCCAATCGTCTTGCTTCGACGCAATCGCGGCGAGAAGTCATAGGCCAGCAGATCAAGATCGGTCACGAGAAGCGGCTCAGGTTCGTAGTGCCGCTTCAGGTCGATGCCACTTCGTGCGTAGTGGCCCTCCCAGAACCAAAGCTGCGCTACTCGAGCCTCGAGTTCGTCGCCCTTACTCAACTTCCCGGCCGACTTCCTAGATGACTCTGTCTTGGCGGGTGGCACTCCGCACCTCCTCTCGCAGCCGGAGCACCATCGAGCGCGTCACTTCGTCGGCTGCGCCTTGGTCACCGATCGTCGCTCGATCCTGCTCGGGAGTGACGAAGGCCCCCGGCGACTGAACCAACTTCGCAGAAGGCGCCTCTCCCGTCACTGCCCCGCTTGTGCGTTCAAGCCAGTCGAGCCCGTCTCTCACGATCTCTGGTTTGACCATCCGCAGGAATGCCCTCCCATCAGAGTCCGGGTCGACGCTCACAATTCCCTGAGCCTCCAGAAGGTGATAGTCGGTGCCGATATTCGTCGCTGGCCCAACCTGGCCGCGGTTGTACAACGCGCGGACGAGAACGACCGGGCTGATGATCCGACCACCGCCAGCTTTGGCCTTCTCGTGGCCGAACAGAATGTGGGCGATGAACTGCTTGCGCTGGTGAAGCGCTTCAGTGGTCTTGAGTTTGTCATCCTCGGACTCGAGAAGTGGAGAGAACACGTACGTCTGTTGACTTCCACCGGCGGCGCTGCTCTTGACGGTCGTCGCCTGCAGCAGACCAACCTTGCGCGCACTATTGAGCACTGCGCGATCGCTCGCGTAGGCATCGATGCCGAGGCCCGGACGCTGTGACGCCTGTTCGCAGATACCGAGCATTACGTCCCGCTCGGACGAAGGAAGGCTGCCAAGGAACTTTGCGATCGTGATCTGCTCCGTACCCCACACGTACGGACTGAAGACGACGTCCTCGTTCAGGTCGGTCGAGCGAACTCGTTGATTCACACCGATAGCGAGTGCAAGCCGGTACCCGTGGCGCGAGGTGTGTTCGTCGAAACCCCGCCCTATCAGTTGGTCCATGTGGTGCCGCTCGGTCAGCGGCGCCCACGAAGCGATCTCGACACTGTTGAGCACCGCGAGCTCATGTGCTTCGACTCTCATGGCTTGGAGAACAGCGATCGACTGAGCGAGGAGCGGTGCGGTCACTCCGACGTACTCCTCCACAGAGGCGAGTCGATCGTCCGCAATCTGGTAATCAAGCACGTCAGCTGCCTTGAGTGCAGGAAGGATGCTCGCAATCAGGGCGTTCGCACCGATGCCCGCTTGCTTGGCGAACTCAGTCGCAACGGCCGGCGTGAGCTGGTCAGGAGCGAAGTTCTTCAGCCTGGCAGCAAAGTCCATGGCCCGACCAGCCGCAAGGAGAGCCTCTATCTCGACCGCAACATCCTGCGGAATCTGCCCGTTGTCATGCTGATGGATGAATACCACCGCACGACCGAGCCGCCGCGTGACGGCGTCTACCTTGACGGGCCCGGCCATCTACTCAAGCTACTTGCGATCCGATCGAGCATGACTCGACTCTCACCACCTGGCGTCCCCGCACTCGACTGGGAGACCGCCGCTTCGATGAGCACCTGTCGACGTTCAGCAAGCAGACCTAGCTGAAGCTGTGCTATGCCAACAGCCTCCGCCTTCCAGCTCTCCGCCTGGACCAGGCGGTGATGAATTGCGCCCCACCGGGAGGACTCCGAGGGTAGACCCAGGTCGAAGTCCTTGAGGTCTCCAAGGTTGAGCGTCGGCTGCGCCGAGTCGGAGCCAGTGACGAGCTGAGCCTGCCGCT
>JANQPS010000923.1 GCA_028285365.1 Thermoanaerobaculia bacterium
ACCTGATTCGCCGAGCAGCCGTCGACCACGGCATTCCGCTGATCAACAACATTCAACTCGCACAGGCCCTGGCCCTAGCGCTTCGACGACTAGTCGAGCCGGTACTCCTGCCAGCTGCGGACTTCGAGACCGTCGAGTGTCTTGCGACGGAGCGCCAGGGCCAGGGCCTGTGCGAGTTGAATGTTGTTGATCAGCGGAATGCCGTGGTCGACGGCTGCTCGGCGAATCAGGTAGTCGTTGCGCAGCTCGTCGTCGCTGGCGTCTTTGGGGACGTTGACGACCAGGTCCACCTTGCCTTCTTTGATCAGCTCGAGAGCGTTGAGTGACCCGTTCTGCTCGCTGGGCCAGGAGACGGCCTCGATGGGCACACCGCTCTGGGCGGTGAAGCTGGCCGTGCCGTGGGTGCCGTAGAACTGTACCCCTGCCGCCGCCATCTCGACCGCGCTCTGGAGGAAGGCCGCCTTGTCCTGGATGGGGCCGGTGCTGAGCAAGACCCGCTCGATCGGCAGCCTGAAACCGACCGCGATCATGGCTTTGAGGAAGGCGTCCTCGAAGTCCTCTCCGAGGCACGCCACCTCGCCGGTCGACGCCATTTCGACGCCGAGCACCGGGTCGGCGCCCGCGAGTCTCGTGAAGGAGAACTGCGGAGCCTTGACGCCCACGTAGTCGAGATCGAACAGCGATGTCTCCTGCTTCTCGACGGGCCGATTCATCATGATGCGGGTAGCCGTCTCGATGAAGTTTGTCTTGAGGACCTTCGAGACGAAGGGGAACGATCGCGACGCCCGGAGATTGCACTCGATGACCATGACTCGGTTGTCGCGTGCAATGAACTGGATGTTGAAGGGGCCGTTGATCGTGAGGGCCTGGGCGATCTCGTTGGCGGCGCGGCTGACACGACGCATGGTCTCGAAGTACGTCCTCTGCGGAGGCAGGACCAGGGTGGCGTCGCCCGAGTGGACTCCGGCGTTCTCCACGTGCTCGGAGATGGCGCTCGCGACGACTTCGCCGTTGCGGGCGACGCCGTCGAACTCGAGCTCTTTGGCGCCCTCGAGGAACTTGCTGACGACGATCGGGTGTTCCGGAGAAACCAAAACCGCGCGGTCGATGATGGCCTCGAGTTGAGCCTGGTTCTGAGCGACGGCCATCGCGGCGCCGGACAAGACGTACGACGGCCTCACCAGGACCGGGAATCCGTACTCCTCGACGAAACCTGCGAGTGCCTCCGTCGAGGTCGCCTCGGCCCAGGGTGGCTGGTCGATGCCGTGCTCGTCACACAGCGCCGAGAAGACGTGGCGGTTTTCTGCGCGGTCGATACTGCTTGCCGGGGTACCAAGGATGCGCATCCCGGCCGCCTCGCAAGGACCGGCGAGGTTGTTCGACGTTTGGCCTCCGACCGAGACCACCAGGCCGTGAGCTCGCTCGAGGTCGTAGATCTCAGAGGCCGTCTCGAGCGTGATCTCGTCGAAGTACAGGCGATCGCACTCGTCGTAGTCGGTGCTGACCGTCTCGGGATTGCAGTTGAGCATGATCGTCTGGTAGCCGAGAGCGCGCAGCGTTCGCACCGTGTTGACGCAGCACCAGTCGAACTCCACCGAGCTGCCGATGCGGTAGGCGCCCGGTCCCAGGACCAGGATGCCGTCGGGCTTGGCGAAGTCGAGGTCGTGCTCCTTGCCGTGGTAGGTCAGGTAGAGGTAGTTCGTGTTGGCTGGATACTCGGCGGCCAGCGTGTCGATCTGCTTGACCACCGGGCGGATCCCGGCCGCGTGCCGGCGTTGCTGGATCTCGGCCTGTGAGACGCCGCACCACTGGGCGAGCTGACGATCCGAGAAACCGGTCTTCTTGGCGTGCTCGAGCGCTTCGTCATCCAGCGAACCGTCCGACTGCACTCGAGCCGCCACGTCGGCGATGCGTTTGATGCGTTCGAGGAACCAACAGTCGATATCGGTGAGCTCGCGGACCTTCTCGACGCTCATTCCCTGGCCGAAAGCTCGAGTCAGGGCAAACGAGCGCCGATCCGTCGGCTGGCGCAGCTCCTCTTCGAGATCTTCGAACTCGACGTCGTCGGCTACGGCCCCCTCGACGCCGATCTCGAGCATCCTGAGGGCCTTCTGGAACGTCTCCTCGAAGGAGCGACCGATGGCCATCACCTCGCCGACCGACTTCATGACCGATCCGATCCGTGTCGAGACGGACCTGAACTTCTGCAGATCCCAGCGTGGAATCTTGACGACGATGTAGTCGAGGGCGGGCTCGAAACAAGCCGAAGTCACGCCCGTGACGCGGTTCGGAACGCTCGCGAGGTTGGCACCCAGGACGAGCTTCGCAGCGACCAGAGCCAGCGGGTATCCGGTGGCCTTCGACGCGAGGGCGGAGCTCCTCGAAAGCCGAGCGTTGACTTCGATGACCCGAAACTCTCGGGAGATCGGGCTGAGCGCGTACTGGATGTTGCACTCGCCGACGACGCCCAGATGCCTGACGACCTTGATCGCCACCTCGCGCAGCATGTGGTACTCGGCATTGGTCAAGGTCTGACTCGGCGCGACCACGATCGATTCGCCGGTGTGGATCCCCATGGGATCCAGGTTCTCCATGTTGCAGACGGTGACGCAGTTGTCGTAGGAGTCGCGGACGACCTCGTACTCGATCTCTTTCCAGCCCTTGAGGTACTCCTCGATCAGGATCTGGGGAGTGTGCGAGAAGGCTGCGGTAGCCCGCTCGCGCAGAGTCTCTTCGTCTGCACAGAGCCCGGATCCCAGGCCCCCCAGCGCATACGCGATACGCATCATCACCGGATAGCCGATCTCGTTGGCTGCCTCGACCGCCTCGTCGATGTCATGGACCGCGAAGCTCTTGGGAACGGGGACGTCGATTTCGGCCAGCTTCTCGGCGAACAGCCCACGATCTTCCGTGTTGCGGATCGTCTGGACGGGGGTTCCGAGGACCTCGACGCCGTACTTGTCCAACACTCCGCTGTCGTTGAGCGCGAGTCCGCAGTTGAGCGCGGTCTGACCGCCGAAGCCGAGCAGCAGGCCGTCGGGGCGCTCACGCTCGATGATCTTCTCGACGAAGTACGGGGTGACGGGCAGGAGGTACACCTTGTCGGCAAGGTCCTCCGAGGTCTGGATCGTGGCGATGTTCGGGTTGACGAGGACAACCTCGATCCCTTCCTCCTTGACCGCCTTGATCGCTTGGGAGCCCGAGTAGTCGAACTCGCCAGCCTCGCCGATCTTGAGGGCAGCGCTACCGAGAACGAGGACCTTCGACGGCAACTCGCGTGAGAATCCCGTCGGCGTGTTGAGACTGTCGCGGATCATCCGATCATCTCGATGAAGCGTTGGAAGAGAGGACCGGCATCGGTCGGCCCGGGTGTCGCCTCGGGATGGAACTGGACACTGCGCACCGGCTTCCACTCGTGACGAATGCCTTCGTTGGTGCCGTCGTTGGCGTTGACGAACCAGGGTCGCCAGCCTTCTGGGAGCGTGTCGCCGTTCACGGCGTAGCCATGGTTCTGCGACGTGACGATGCAGCGCTCGGTCCCCACCTCGACGCAGGGCTGGTTCTGTGACCGGTGACCGAACGGCAACTTGAACGTCTGGGCTCCGGCTGCGAGGCCGAGGACCTGATTCCCCAGGCACACACCAAAAATCGGAAGTGGCTCTTCGAGTGCACGCTTGACGTTGCGTACGAGAGGTCCGAGCTCCTGCGGGTCACCCGGACCGTTGGACAGGAACAGAGCGTCCAGGTCGAGTGAGAGGAAGTCGTAGTCCCAGGGAACGCGCGTGACGCGGCAACCAGTGTGGACCAGCTGGCGCAAGATGTTGAGCTTGCAGCCGGTGTCGACGAGGGCGATGCGTGGGCCGTCGGTGCCGTACTCGGTGGGCTCATC
>JANQPS010000961.1 GCA_028285365.1 Thermoanaerobaculia bacterium
TCTGTGCAGGTGCAAATCTCGGGACGCCGCGCGACGGCGACTCCGGCGGATCTCACCTCTACGACGAGGCGGTGCGGCTCTTCTCGACCGCCACGCCCATCGTCGCCGCCATCCAGGGAGCCGCGATCGGGGGCGGACTGGGCCTGGCGCTCATGCCGGACTTCAGAGTGGCGGCTCCCGAGGCGCGGTTCGCCGCCAATTTCGCCAGACTCGGCTTTCATCACGGATTTGGACTCAGCGTCACCCTGCCGGATCTCGTCGGCCGGCAGAAGGCGCTGGAGTTGCTCTACACCGGGCGGCGGGTCAAAGGTGAGGAGGCTTTCGAGGTCGGTCTCTGTGACCGACTGGTGCCGCTCCCGGACCTACGCTCTGCGGCCCTCGAGCTGGCGGTCGAGATCGCGCGCTCGGCGCCGCTGGCGATTCGCTCCATTCGGGCCACCCAACGCGGTGACCTGGCCGCGCGGGTGCGCGCCGCAACCGATCACGAGAAGGTCGAGCAGGATCGCCTGCGTCAGACTGACGACTTCAGCGAAGGTGTTCGGGCCATGTCAGAGCGTCGTCTCCCGGATTTCCGGGGCTGCTGATCAGGCAGCTCGACCGCTCGCCAAGGCGCGCAGGCTTTGGATCGCTACCGTGAGCAGCGCGACGTCGACCGACTGGTGGCCGCGCAGCTCGCCAAGCAGGCGCGTGGTCTCGGTCACGGCGTCGCGGTGATCGCCCGACCACGTCTCGAGTCGGTCCAGCGGCTCTTCGCCCGCGCTCACGGAACCGGTCCGCGCGTCGGCGGCGACGACCTTGCGGGTGAGCTCGGCCTGGAGCTGGAACAGCTCATCGACGAGTGAGCGGATCGCCAGCTGATCCCAGTAGCCGCGGCTATCGGCCTTGAGCGCGGCGCGACGCAGCCAGTCGAAGCCAAACCGATCGCCACATTCAAAGAAGAGGCGGCCGATCCACACCGGGGCCTGCCCCGTGTCGCGGGCGAGGTCGAAGATGTCGAGAGCGTGGGCGAGCCGACTCGTGCGCTCGAGTCGGACGGCAGTCTCTCGCGGGACGCCGTCGTCGAGATGGCGCTGGATGTCTTCCTCGAAGGCCTGGCGCTGACTGTCTGCGAGGAGATCGTCGAGGCCGTGACGCAACGTCGCGAAGTCAGCGCTGTAGGTCGAGACGAGATCGCCGACGTCCAGGGGGTCTCCGGAGCGCCGTAGGCGCCACAGCGTGCATCGCTCGACCAGTCGCCCGCAGTCGGCGAGCAGTCGGCTCTGGACCTTGGAGTCGACGGCGAGGTCGAGGTTCTCGATTCCGAGCCAGAGGGCAAACACCTCCAGGATCTCTCGGGCGGCGACGAATGCGAGGGTCACATCACCCTTGGAACGGGCGGTGCGGCGCGTCATCTCGTCGACGAAGGGAATACCGACCCGGTTGACGATCTCGTTGGTGAGGCTGGTTGCCACGATCTCGCGACGCAGCCGATGTCCACGGATCTCGTCGGCGAAGCGCGCACGCAGCGGAGTCGGGAAGTAGCGCAAGAGGTCCGCGTCGAGCGCCGGGTCGTCGAGCGCGGCGGACGTTGCGAGGTCGCGAAACAGGTCTATCTTGGCGTAACACAGCAGGGTCGAGAGCTCGGGTCTCAGGAAACCCAAATCTCGCCTCCTGCGGTCTTCGAGCTCGTCCGGGCTGGGCAGGAACTCGAGCTCGCGATTGAGCTTGTCCTCGCTCTCGAGCCTGTTGAGGGTACGCGCGAGGCGGTTGCCGATTCTCGGGGCAAGGGCCTCGGTCACCGAGATGGACTGGGTCTGCAGGTAGTTGTCGCGCAACACCAGTTCCGAAACGTCGTCTTCGACCTCGCGAAGGATGGCGTCGCGCTCTTTGCGGTCGATCTTTCCGTCACTCTCCGCCGAGCCCAGCAGGATCTTGAGGTTGACCTCGTGATCGGAACAGTCGACTCCGGCCGAGTTGTCGATGAAGTCGGTGTTGAGCTTGACTCCTCCCGCGGCACACTCCACACGACCTTTCTGAGTGACACCGAGATTCGCGCCTTCGCCGATGACGCGTGCTCTGACTTCGTTGGCATTCGCCCGCACGCCGTCGTTTGCCCGGTCGCCTGCCTCGGCTTGGCTCTCCTGGCGAGACTTGATGTAGGTGCCGATGCCGCCAAACCAGAGCAGGTCTGTGCGTGCCCGGATCAGGTGAGCCACGAGCTGGTCCGGAGTCACCTTGTCCTCAGCGAGGTCGAACCGCGCCTGGATCTCAGGCGAGAGCTCCAGCGACTTGGCCCCGCGGTCGAAGATCGCGCCGCCCTCTGACAGGAGGCTCTCGTCGTAGTCGGACCAGCTCGAACGGGGAAGATCGAAGAGACGCTGGCGTTCCGCAAAACTGGTCTCGGGATCGGGATCCGGGTCGACGAAGATGTGGCGATGGTTGAAAGCACCGATCAGCTGGATCTGGCGGGAGAGCAGCATGCCGTTGCCGAAGACGTCGCCCGACATGTCGCCGACCCCGACCACGGTAAATGGGGCCTCTTGAGTGTCGTGGCCGAGCTCGCGAAAGTGACGCTTGACCGACTCCCAGGCTCCCTTGGCGGTGATCCCCATCTTCTTGTGGTCGTAGCCGGCGGAGCCGCCAGAGGCAAAGGCATCGTCTAGCCAGAAGCCTGCCGCGCGCGAGATCTCGTTGGCGGTATCGGAGAAGGTCGCGGTGCCGCGATCTGCCGCCACCACCAGGTAGCTGTCGGGCTCGTCCCAGCTCACCAGGTTCTGAGGTGGCACGTTGCGATCGCCGTCGCGGTTGTCGGTGAGATCGATCATCCCGCGAATGAGCAGCTTGTACGCTTCGAGGACCTGCTCCCTTGCGCGACTGGAGTCGTCGGAGAGGTGCCTGACGACAAACCCGCCCTTCGAGCCTTCAGGGACGATCACGGCGTTCTTGACCATCTGGGCCTTCATGAGGCCGAGGATCTCGGTGCGGAAGTCCTCTAGGCGGTCGGACCATCGGATGCCGCCGCGAGCGACCGGGCCACCACGAAGATGGATCCCCTCCATGGTCGGGCTGTGGACCCAGATCTCGCGCCATGGCCGGGGCTCGGGCAGATCGAGGAGTTCGGTCGAGTCGAGCTTGAGCGCGATGTAGGGGCGTGGCTGGTCCTGGTCGTCACGCTGGAAGTAGCTGGTGCGCAAGGTGGACGTCACCAGGTTTAAGAACCGTCTGAATACCCGGTCTTCGTCGAGGCTCTCGACGGAGTCGAGGCGCTCGAGAATGTCCCGTTGCAGCTGCTCGGTGCGTTCCTCGCGGCCGACGGACAGAGCCGGGTCGAAGCGCGCGAGGAAGAGATCGACGAGTCGGCGGGTGATCTCGGCTCCGCTGATCAGGATGGTGCGCATGTAGCTCTGGCTGAAGGGCACCAGAGCCTGGTTGAGGTAGCGGGAGTAGGCTCGGACGAGCGCCACTTCGCGTGGCTGCAGTCCGGCCGAGAGCACTAGGCGATTGAAGCCATCGCTTTCCATCGTGCGCTCCCAGACCCGGTTGAGCGCGTCCACGAAGAGCTCGTTGACCTTGTCCAGCTCGAAAGGGAAACTGCCGATGACTCGAGCCTGGATCTCACGAATCCAGAGGGTGCGCACGCCACTCGAGGTCTTGATGTCGATGTCGAAGTGGCTCTCGACTCGCACCCTGAGGCCCATCCGGTCGAGCCGCTGCAGCAGGAGCCAGAGTGGTGTCATCTTGTCCCAGGTGTACACCTTGAGGATCACCGAGCGGTTCTCGTCGTCGCGCCCCGGTAGCAGTCGGAACTCGCGCTTCGCCGCCTCTCCTCGCTCGAGGAGCGCGTCGATGACTTCGATGTCACGTACTCCCTCTTCGGCGGAGTA
>JANQPS010000625.1 GCA_028285365.1 Thermoanaerobaculia bacterium
TGTTGCCGGTGCCGACCGCCATGCCGAGCATGGCCAGCATCAGAGCCCAGCGACTCGAGAAAGAAGGGGAGAGCCTTGCTTGCGACATTCCCGGAACAGTACCCCACCCCTTGCCACTGCCGTTCGCCTCAGGGCGCCGATGGTGACGACTACGACTCGATCGAACGTTACGACTTCATGGAAGTCTCTGCAGAAGACACACTCGAAGGCGGATAGCCTCTGCGCCGTCGAGGTTCCCTAGAACAGGCTCGAGGAGAGGTGCAGTCGATGCGTTGGATCACGGCCGTTTGGATCTTGGTTGTAGCGGCGGGATGCTCGCCAACTCCCGAGCAGGCACCGACCGTCTCCGTGTCGGCTCCCGCGGGCGGGGCGCTCGCCATCGACGGCGAGTTCGACGACTGGGCGTTTCCCGCACACGTTGTCGACGCGCAGGGCGACGGCGTCGACCAGGGACTCGATCTCGGCAGTCTCTGGACCAGCGATCAGGACGGGAACCTGCTCTTTCGACTCGAGGTGGGCAGGGAGACCATCGCCCAGGAGGCCGACCCCGAGCGCGCGGGCGCCGACCTCACGCTCCACCTCGATCTCGACGCGTCACCGGCAACCGGAGCCCCGCTCTCTGGCCTGGGAGTCGACCTGTCGGTCTATTTCGGTCGACGAGTGGTACTCCGCTACGACGGGGAACACATCGACTGGTTGTCCCTCAACGACATCGGCAGCCTGGTCATGCCAACCCACTCGTCCGACGAGTTCGAGTTCAGGATGGCCCTCGATGCATTCGACGGAGCAAGAGAGGAGCCAAAAGCCGTTCGTTTTGTGTTCAGCGACGGCCCCCACGGTGACCGGCTCCCTGACGACGGCTATGTGGAGCTCACGCTCTCCGGTAGCCGCACGGATCCCGTCGCACCGATCGCGTGGGAACGCCCGGACGACGAACACCTGCGAATGCTCGTCCACAACACGGAGCGCACGGGCATCGTCAGGAATCCGGATCCCTACCGCCGCTATCTCGCTGCTCTCCAACCAGACCTCGTTGCGCTCCAAGAGGTCTACGACTGGACCGAGCCGGAAGCCGTGGAGTTCTTCGACGACGCCCTTCCCCTGTCGAACGGTGACTCGTGGTCGGCCACCGCAGCCGGCGACACGATGGTCGTGAGCCGCTGGCCCATCGACGCTGCCGGCACGATGGGAGACGAGAACGTCGCTGCGCTCCTGGACACGCCCAACGGCAAGCTAGTGGTCGTCAGCGCGCACACGCCGTGCTGTGGAAACGAAGAAGGACGAGACCTCGATCACGGACTCATCGCGGAGCAGGTTCGCAAGATTCTCGACGGATCAGGACTCTTCAGGATCGAAGAGACGACGCCCGTCGTCGTGGCCGGAGACTTCAACACCGTGGGTTTCAGGCGCCAGGTCGAGGTGCTAGAGAAGCTCACATGGGACGCAGACACCACGGGCCCCACTTTGACCGCCGTCCCCCTTCGCCACACTCACACCAACGACACGTACACCTGGCGCAAAGACACGGCCGGCTTCGGGCCCGGGCGCCTCGACTGGGTCTTCTACACCGCCGACCGCATTCAGGTCCGGCAGGGGTTTGCGCTGTGGACACCTGACGTTCCGAACGACGTGCTGAGCGCGATGGGCCTCGAGCAAGACGACTCACCCGCAGCCGCGGATCACCTCGTGCTCGTCGTCGACTTCGTCTCTCCGCGATGATCGCGAAGTCACGCTGATCGAGGCCGTGGCGGCTCCCACTAGCATTGGCTCAACGACTCCAGGAAGGCCCACGGCGTTCAGTACGGTCTGGCAACGCCACAACACCAGCCACAGTAGTCTCAGTAGCCTCAGTAGGCTCATTAGCCACACCGGCTAGACGGAGAGCACGGGAGCCTTCCGGGTGGTGGTGAGCACAAGGAGACTCGACATGGCCAGCAGCAGCACGGTCACCTGCACAATCACCGCTCTCTACTCCTATCCGGTCAAGAGCTGCCGCGGCACCAGCTTGGACACAGCCAACGTGTCGTCGGCCGGGATCGAGGGCGACAGACAGCTACTCGTCGTCAAAGACGAGAAGTTCATCAACCAGGTGCGCCTGCCAAAACTCGCCACGGTCGCGACCCGGAGAGTCGATGCAGGCACTATCGAGTTTGGTCTCGACACCGGCGATGCGCTCGTGCACGACGTGACGGATGATGGCGTCGAGTCGACCATCGACTTCTACGGCAACGAAGTCGCGGTCGTCGACCAGGGTGACGAGCTGGCCGAGTTCGTCTCGAGGGCGATTGGCTCGGGGGTGCGTATCGCGGCTCTCAAGGGGAGCTTTCGCCGATCGGTACCACTAGAGGAGTTTGCGCTCGTGGACGGGACCGACCAGAGTCGCTTCGTCGACGTGGCACCCGTCCTGGTGACCAACACATCGTCCCTCGCGGATCTCAATTCCCGACTCGAGGTCAGCGTGCCGATGCAGCGATTCCGACCCAACATCGTGATTGAGGGTCTCGGGGCGTTCGGCGAAGACGACGTGAGCGCCTTGGAAGGCGACGGTTGGCGCCTTCTGCGTGCCACCCATTGCGAACGCTGCGCGGTCACGTGTACCGATCAGAAGACCGGCGAGCGCAGCAGCGAGCCGCTCGCAACCTTGGCGTCGTATCGGCGCCGAGAGAACGGGTACGCTGGTGGCGTCATGTTTGGCGCCTACATGGCCGTCCAAGGTAGTGCGACGATTCGGGTCGGGGACACGCTGACCGTCGCTTGAGGGGCCACGGCTCCACGCCGTCGACTTCTGGCTCGCCTCCTGCGGCATACGATCACCTGACGGCACCGATCCTCGAGGAGGTAGATGAATGCAGATCCCCCGGTTTGACGCACGCGACTCAATCGAGGAGATGTCGCACGCATTGGACGAGGCAGGATGCGTGGTCGTTGAAGGCGCGCAGAGCGAAGAGCACGCCGAGCTCGTCAAGTCGGAGCTGGCCGACGCCATGAGCGCCACCTTCTACTCGGACGAGGACAATCCCGAGGACTTCTATCCGGCCAAGACGAGGAGGGTGTCGGCGCTGATGGCGAGAGCGCCCTCGTCACACCAGCTGGCGCTGGACCCGGCAGTCACCCGGTTCTGCGAGGACCACCTCGGACCCAACTGCGAGCGCTTCCATCTGCACGTGTCTGCGGCGCTCGAGGTCGGACCGGGAGCCCGAGAGCAGATCCTGCACCGTGAAGAAGATCCCTTTCGCTTCTTTCCGCTGCCCAAGCCCTACCTCGTGATCGCCGCCATGTGGGCCATGACGGACTTCAAGAAGGAGAACGGCGCGACCCTCGTGGTACCCGGCAGCCACAAGTGGAGCTCCGATCGCAAGGCGACCCCGGAGGAAGTCCAAGTGGCCGAGATGCCCAAAGGCAGCGTCCTCGTCTGGATGGGCGGGACGTTGCATGCCGCCGGCGCCAACACGTCCGACGAGTGGCGCTACGGCATCATCCTGTCCTACTCCCTCGGTTGGCTCCGCCAGGAAGAGAACATGTACCTGGATTTGCCCTTCCGCTTGGCGCAGGAGCAACCCAAAGACATTCGAGACCTGGTCGGCTACCCCATGCACGGATCACTCGGCTTCTTCGACAAGAAGATCGCCGAGGCCCAGAGCTGACCCTGGTACGAGGACTGACGCTCAGCATGGCCAAGCACATGAAGATGACCCGAACGAAGTGGGTGTGGCTGGTCTGCGCGATCATCTACGTCGTCTTCTTCAGCTGGTACACGTCGTTTGGCGGACCTCTGAGCGACGAAGAGATCGAGCACTACCTCGGCAGATTTGCCGAGCAGACCCCGTCGCCGAACCCGGAAGAGCTCGCGTCGCTGAGGCGCTTCATGGAAGAAGACACCGGTGACGACTTCGTCATGTTGAACATCATCGACATGTACGACGTCCCACTGCAGATCGACGGCGTGGAGCCCGGCGACAGCAGCGATCAAGTGCTCGGCAAGTACATGGAGTACATGTATCCAGCACTTTTCTCCCGTGCTTGTCATCCGGTGTTCTTCGGGAACGCCGCTCACAGCGCTCTGGACATCATGAACGCAGACGGCATGGAGGAGTGGACTCGCGGCGCCCTGATGCGCTATCGCAGCCGGCGCGACATGTTGGAGATCTCGACCAATCCTCGCTTCCAGGGATCCCACGAGTTCAAAGTCGCTGCGATGGCGAAGACCATCGCCTTCCCGTTGGATCCGTGGTTTCAACTCGGCGATCCGAGGTTGGTCCTGGCCCTCTTTCTGGCACTGATCGGAAGTGCTCTCAGCTGGCTGTTCTCAACGAAAGCCGGCTCCGGCAGAGCCTGAACGAGAGCTTCGAGTTCTCACGTGACCAGCACTCGCGTAGTCAGCGACTGGAGTTTCCCGACCGCCGTCAGGTTCGGCGCGGGCCGCATCGCCGAAGTCGCTGACGCGTGCGGCGCCGCCGGTATCACGCGCCCGCTGGTCGTGACCGACCCGGGACTGGCGGAGCTCCCCCTGCTGGACCGGCTCCGCCAGCTCCTCGACGATGCCGGGCTTCTGCACGGCGTATTCACAGACGTTCGTTCCAATCCACTCGGAAGGGACGTCGAGGCCGGCGTCGACGCGTTTCGCGAGGGCGACCATGACGGTGTGGTGTCGTTCGGCGGAGGATCGGCTCTGGACGTCGGCAAGCTCGTCGCGTTTCTAGTCGGGCAAACTCGACCCCTGTGGGACTTCGAAGACCTCGGCGACAACTGGACTCGTGCCGACGCCTCAGCGATCGCCCCGGTCGTGGCGATTCCGACGACAGCTGGCACCGGCAGCGAGGTAGGGCGCGCCGGTGTCGTCATCAACGAGTCCGAAGGTCGCAAGTTCGTTGCGTTCCATCCAGGGATGCTCGCCAAGGTCGTCATCTGCGATCCCGAAGTCACGCTGGGACTGCCTCGTGATCTCACGGTCGGCACCGGCATCGACGCGCTCTCGCACAGCCTGGAGGCACTGTGCGCACCCGGCTATCACCCGATGGCCGACGGGATCGCTGCAGAAGGCTGCCGTCTCGTCATTCAGCATCTACCCCGCGTGGCCGCCGATCCAGGGGACATCGACAGTCGCGCACACATGATGGCTGCCGCGGCGATGGGCGCCGTCGCGTTCCAGAAGGGGCTCGGCGCAATCCATGCGCTATCGCATCCCGTGAGCGCGCGCTGGCACACACATCACGGGATGACCAACGCCGTGCTGATGCCATACGTGCTCGAGGCCAACGCTACGGAGATTGCCGAGCGCCTCGACCGGCTGGCCACCTACTGCGACATCGATGGCGGCGCTCGCGGGCTCGTGGCCCACATTGTCGGCTGGCGTGACTCGCTCGGCGTCCCTCATACCCTGGTCGAGCTCGGCGCCGACCCCGACGCCGCGGACGATGTCGCCGCAGACTCCCTCAGGGAGCCGCCGGCACTCGGCAATCCACGTCGATTGACCCACGAGCTCGCACGCGACATCTACGTCGCCGCCTGTACTGGAGAACTTCATGCAAGTGGATGAACTTCGCACCGCCGTCACCAATGGCGATATCGAGTCCGTGGCCGTCGGCTTCACCGACCACTACGGCCGCACGATGGGCAAGCGCTTCGACGCCGAGTTCTTTCTCGATAGCTGTCTCGAAGACGGCACTCACGCCTGCAACTACCTTCTGACGGTCGACATGGAGATGGATCCCGTCGAGGGCTACGCCTTTGCCAACTGGGAAAAGGGCTACGGCGACTTCCATCTCGTACCCGACCTGGACACGCTACGACGCGCCGGCTGGGCCAATGGCACGGCGTTTGTGCTCTGCGACGTCGTCGACGATGCAACTCACGAGCGCGTCGCCGTCGCGCCCAGGACGATCCTGCGCCGCCAGATCGCCGAGCTTGCTTCAGAAGGCTTAACCACTGCCGCCGCCAGCGAGCTCGAGTTCTATCTGTTCCGTGACAGCTATCGCGACGCTCACACGAAAGGCTACCGTGATCTCGCAGCGGCCGGCTGGTACGTCGAGGACTACCACATGCTGCAGGCCAGTCGCGTCGAGGACTACGTCGGCGCGGCCCGCAGGGCGCTGCGCGACAGCGAGATTCCGGTCGAAAACTCTAAGGGCGAGGCCGCCGTCGGCCAGCACGAGCTGAACATTCGCTACGCCGACGCCCTCACCATGGCGGATCGTCACGTCATCATGAAGCAGGCGATGAAGGAGCTCGCCGACGCTCAGGGAGTGAGCGTCACGTTCATGGCCAAACCCGACGCCACGCAGCCCGGCAACAGCTGTCATCTCCACCTGTCACTCTGGAAACACGGTACGAACGTCTTTGCCGAGGACAAAGCGCAGTCCGATCTCTTCCGCTGGTTCCTCGGTGGATGGATGCACCACGCAGCGGACCTCATGGTCTGCTACGCGCCGACGGTCAACAGCTACAAACGATTCCAGCACCAGTCCTGGGCGCCGACCCGGCTGGCCTGGTCCACCGACAACCGCACCGCCGGCTTCCGCGTCGTCGGATCGGGTTCGAGCTTGCGGATCGAGAGCCGAATCCCCGGCGCTGACGTCAACCCGTACCTGGGTTACGCAGCTACCATCGCCAGTGGGCTCGATGGAATACGCAACCAGATCGAACCCCCAGCGGAGTTCTCGGGCGACGTCTACTCCGCGGGCGACATCGCCACCGTACCGACGACCCTTGCAGACGCCCTCGACCTGTTCTCCGTGAGCAGCCACGCGCGGCGGCTCCTCGGCGACGACGTGGTCGACCACTACAGCCACCATCTACAGAAAGAGCTCGATGCCGCCAACGCCGCCGTGACCGACTGGGAGATGCGTCGCTACTTCGAGCGAATCTAGTGGCGATGGTGTCGATCGAGAACCTGGCTTCCATCAATCAACGCAGAGTCACGATGCGGCCGTAAAACTCGAGGGTTGGCGGTCGTCTCTTGTCCACCTCGAAGGTTCAAATGACGGGTCACTAGCCGATTCGAAGTCCTGGTCGACCAACTGCTCGAGAAGGCGACAGCTGTCTGAGACGTGCGATCGACTCCGGTCCTCGAGAACGCAGCGATCTGTCCGAGGAGTCCTGATGAAGCTCAGCGCAGACACCATCACCACCAGAGAGGTGCTCGATTGGCAGGGCCTGCACCTACTGAACTTCTCGCAATCCTCCTGCTCTCAGAAGGTCCGCATCCTGCTTGCAGAGAAGGGCGTTCGTTACCGCTCGCGCGAGGTCAACCTGGCTCGCGGCGAACAGACCACCGGCTGGTTCTTGGGCATCAACCCCCGAGGAGTCGTCCCGGTGCTGGTTCACGACGGAGAGGTCCACGTCGAGAGCAACGACATTCTTCGCTACATCGAAGAGAAGTTTCCGTCGGACCAGCACAGCTGGTTTCCGAACGACGCTTGGCAGCGAGATCTCACCGATAGGCTGTTGGAACTCGAAGACGAGCTTCACATACACCTGCGCGTCGCGACGATGGGCTACTTGCTACCCCACTCCGTCGCAAAAAAGAGCGAGGCCGAGCTGGAGGCCTACGCAAAGAACGGGGCGGACGACCCCGATCGAGACCAGATCGTCGCCTGGTGGCGTGCCTACGGAGACCAGGGGATCACCGATCGACAGGCTGACGAAGCCGTCGAGGCTTTCGACCGGGCCTTCTCGGAACTGAACCTTCTCATAGAAGACCGGCAGTGGCTGCTCGGAGACGAGCCGAGCGTGCTCGATATCGCATGGTTCATTACGCTCTACCGGACAGTCGAAGCCGGCTATCCGATCCGAGTTCATCCTGCGCTGGAAGAGCTCTACGAGCGGATGCTGGCGCGCCCGGCATTTCGACAAGAGCTCACCAAGGGCCCGCGATGGGTACAAGTCGTCGGCCGGCTCTATCGCAGGTTTAGGCGCCTGCGAGGAACCAGCCTCGAGTCTGTCTATCAGCGTTGGTCCAGGCGGATGAACACACTGGATACACCGAAGGGGAAGCTCCCTTCGTGAGCGGCGCGTAGATGCTGAGGGCGGAGACGCTGATCGCCGATCGACCAGGTCGAGCGTCAGCTCGGCATCAACCTCCGCCCGTCGGTTCGCGAGGTGGAGCACGCTGATCGTCCTCGAGCTCCACACCGAGACCGTCGGCGATGCGATTGACATAGGCGTAGTAGGCAGTCACCTCGGCGATCTCGAGGACGTCGCGGTCCGAGAAGCCAGCTTCCCGCAGCGCGAGCACGTCACCCTTCACCATCTCGCCCGGCTGCAGCGTGAGCTTCTCGCAGTAGGAGAGCATCGCCATGCGTCCGGTACCGAGCTCCGCCGTGCGCCAGTCGTCCTCGATTTGCGCGAGGAGCTCGTCGTCCTTGAGCAACCGACGCAGACCGCGACGGTGATGGGTGATTCAGTAGTGACAGGAGTTCGCCTGGCTGACAACCAGCGCGATCAGCTCACGCTCCACCTTACGAAGAGAGCGACTTCCGGTCATCACCGTGCGATAGAGCTCGAAATGAGCCCTGAGGCCGGCCGGGTGTAGCGAGTGGATCGACAGGATGTTGTCGACTTCGCCACTCTCGGGGTCTTCGGCATTCGCATAGAGCTCGAGCAACTCGTCGTTCAGCTCATGGGGCTCGCGAACCTTGATCCAGGCCATGTCGTCGTTCTCCAATCGCCACGGTGTCGACCGTGATTCTCGTGGCGAGAGTTCACTGTAGCCCACCGTCACCAGCGAGGGCGGCGATCGGAACGTCGATGACCAACCATGCGGAGGCCACGGCAACGGCTGAGCCCGTCGAGTCCCGTTAGCCGGCCGAGGTTTCCCGATCCCGCGCTGGAGCGAGATCACCCGGGAAGAAGGGTTTGCCGAACTTCACGACGAGATCGATCTTCTGAAGGTTGCCGACATCGACCAGGGGATCTGCGTCGAGCACCAGAAAGTCCGCAAACTTTCCGGCTTCGAGCGTCCCGAAGTCGGCCTCCTTTCCAGCGACCTTCGCCGAATGCAAGGTGGCCGCGCGGATGAGATAGTCCTTCGGGATCCCGGCTTCGTGCAGAGCTTTCAGCTCGAGGTGCATCGACGGGCCGTGAGCAAGACCGATCATCCCGGCGTCGGTCGCTACGGCGAGGGTGACGCCGCCGTCGTAGAGCGCCTTGACGTTGGCCCGTGCCGTCTCCCATCGGTTTGCGTAAGCCGCTGCTGCCTCTCTCGCATTCCCCGGAAGGTCGTCGGTCCACGATTCGACGACGCCGGGCACGGCGCAGGCCCGCTCGATGGGGAGGAGGTCGATCTCCTGGTCGACAAGCTCGACGAACGTGCGACGGCCGATCGCGAGGGTCGGCACGACGATGACGTCTCTTTCCCGGGCTAGCGCAATGAACTCCTCGTCCACAGGTTGGTCTGCGGGGATGTGCTGCAGACTCGCCACGCCGAGCTCCATCATGCCGCGCGCAAACTCCAGGGCATGAACGTGGGTCGTCACTCGGAGACCGTGCTTCGTCGCCTCGTCGATTACGGCTGCCTCGAGCTTGCGCCAGTTCGCCAGCCGCAGAACCGAT
>JANQPS010000980.1 GCA_028285365.1 Thermoanaerobaculia bacterium
CTTCTTCGGCGAGCGCGCTCACGCAAGCACCTCCTCTCCATGCTCGCCCCTCTCGACGAGGGCGGGCTCGATCCCGCGACCAGCCGGTTCGTCGCCCGACTCCAGCTCGCTCTCGAGCTCCTGTCGCCTGAAGAGATCAGCGTAGAACCCGCCGTGAGCGACCAACTCGGCGTGGGTACCCCGCTCGGTGATCTGCCCTTTCTCCAACACCACGATGTTGTCGGCGTCGCGAACCGCGCTGATGCGATGAGCGGCTATCAGCGACGTGCGGCCGGCCTTGGCATCTCGAAGTCCCCGCAAGATCCGTTCTTCGGTCTCGTGGTCGACACTCGACAGCGAATCATCGAGGATCAGGATCGACGGTCGGAGCAGCAGTGCTCGAGCGAGAGCAACGCGCTGCCGCTGCCCACCGGAAAGCGTGATGCCCCGCTCGCCGACGACGGTGTCGAACCCATCCGGGAAGCTCTCGATGTCTTCCAGAACTCCGGCACGCTCGGCGGCAGCGCGCACTTCGTCGAGATCAGCATCAGGGCGACCGAAACGAATGTTGTCAGCCAGAGTCGCCGAGAAGAGAAAGCTGTCTTGAGGCACCATGGCGATGCTTCGGCGCAGCACTTCGAGCGGAATCCGATTGAGATCCACACCGTCGATGAGGACTTGGCCGTCCGGGATCTCGAACAGTCTCGGAACGATGTTGAGGAGCGTGCTCTTGCCGCTGCCCACCGGCCCGACGATCCCCAGAGTGCTTCCGGCCGGGACTTCGAGGTCGACGTCCTCGAGCACCAGCGCAACCGGGCTGTCCACTTGCGGCTTGGGCTCCTGAACACCGCCCGTCTCCGTCTCCTGGCCGTCACCCAAGCGGACCCTCTGGTAACCGAACGACAGTCCCGCGAACTCGATACCCCCTTCGATGGCCGTCAGACTCGCCACGTCGTCCCGGTCTCGGATGCTCGGCTCGACGTCGAGAATCTCGCCGAGGCGCGACAACCCCGCAAAACCGCGCTGGACGATCGACAGTACCCATCCCAAGAGCACCGTGGGGAACGTCAGCATGCCGATGTAGACCCAGTACACCCAGAGGTCTTCGACGCCCATCCGGCCGGCTTGCACGGCCTGTCCACCGACGACCAGCACCAGGCCGGCCGACAGCGCGGGCAAGACACCGACTGCACTGAACAAGGTCGCACTGATGGTGCCGACCCTGACCATGCGCCGCTGAAGCTCCACGTTCTCCTCGGCAAAACGAGTGCGCTCGCGGTCTTCGAGAACATACGAGCGCACCACCATGACCCCAGACGCGTTCTCCTGGACACGCGTCGAAAGACGACCCAGCTGATCCTGCCCCGCCAGGGTGGCGACGAAGATTCGGCGAGCAAAGTAGCGAGCAAACAGCACGAACAGCGGAAACGGCAGGAGCGCCCACAGCGTCAGCCACGGATCGATGGTCAGCATCACCGCCAGCGCTCCGACGTAGAGCACGGGGGTCTGGATGATGTTGAGCAGTCCCATACCGAGCAGGAGCCTGACGTTGTTGATGTCGTTGACCGCCCTCGACATCAGGTCACCGGTGCGGTGCGACGCAAAGAAGGACGCAGGCAGGCTCTGGAGATGGGAGAAGTAGTCGTTGCGCAACGAGAACTCGATCTCGCGGCCCACCCGGAACATGACGATGCGCGACGTCAGCCGAAACAACGCATGGACCGCCGATGCAGCCGCGAGCATCAGCACCGGCCAACGGATCGCGGCCAGCGCCGCATCGCGTCCCACGCCGGACTGTTGCTCGAGCACTTCCACCACTTCCCGAACCGCCAGCGGAATCCACTGGAAGCTGACCGCATAGCCAATCGTCAGCAAGGTGCCAACGGCATAGCCGATCGGTCTCGCCTTCATATAGGCGATGAGTCGACGTGTCGGTGTCATGGGGGCTCGGCGTCCTGAGATGGTTCCTGGGGTCGCAACGTGGTTTGCTGCTCAGGCGGATGTCGGCGACCTCAACGGTCGGTCACCTGCGTCGACTTCGACGTTGCAACGGATGCCATGGGCCGTTCCGAGATGACGAAATCGCGTTGCAGAACAGCCAGCGTCCCCGCAAAGAGGTGGGTACATCACTCATCCCGGCTCGACGCTCGTCGTCGAAGGATCCGGGCCTCTCGACCAAGGACCGTGCGGATGAGCTCGAAGCGATAGAGCATACGTCACGTTCGAAAGACTCGACGTCGTGTCTGGAATACGGCCGCTCACCGCCACGCGCACCCTGAACACCACTTCGCAGACCTGTCATCACCTGATTCGAGCCGCTAGGATGTCGAGCTGGCGTCCCACTCGGCGAGTTGCATTCTTCCCTGATCCCAGACTCCCGATGCGGGACTGGACAACGGTCGACCACCGGCGCTCGACGCGCCAACGAAACTGACGACATGATCACGATTCACCATCTCATCGTCGGACGCTCGCTCTTTACGGTGTGGCTCCTCGAGGAGCTGGAGCTCACCTATGAGCTCGTTGCATACGAGCGTCTGCCGACGAGACGCGCACCAGACGAGCTCAAGGAGATCCACCCCCTCGGCAAGTCGCCGGTCATCGTGGACGACGATGTCGTCATCGCGGAATCCGGTGCCATCGCCGAATACCTGCTCGAGCGCTACGACCCGGACCATCGACTGGCGCCACCCATCAGCAATCGCGAGCAGCGCGCCCGCTTCCTGCAATGGCTTCACTATCCGGAAGGTTCCGCCTTCCTGCCTCTCTCCTACAAACTCCTCGAGAGCATGGCAGGCGCCCTCCCCGAAGGCATCGCGGCCTTCGTCCAAAGCGAGGTGAGGCTCCACCTCGACTATATTTCCAGCAGCCTAGGCGCCCAGCCGTTCATCCTGGGACCTGACTTCACGGCCGCCGACATCGGGATGGGCTACATCACATCGCTTGCCGATCGTCTCGAGCTCCTCGAAGAGACTCCCAACCTCGAGGCGTACCTCGAGCGACTACGAGTTCGCCCCGCCTTCGGCCGCGCCTTCGAACGCTCGGGCGGCTGATTGGCCCGATCAACCGGCCGGGCGGCACGCCCGGTCAAACCACGACTCGCACTGAAATGACTCGCCTCTTCCCGAAACCGCGGGACAAGTATCCGGTCGTCTATCTCAAGGACACCGACCTGGATCTGCCCAAACACGCGGTCAACAACCGACCTCGATATGCGTTCTTCAAGCGCATAGCCAAGGGCGGCAAATGCATCATTCAGTCGTGCAAGGACCTGCATCTCAGCCGGGTCGTCTGCTACAAGAGCCTGAGGCCCGAGCTGGCCGACGACCCCTACGAGCGCCGGCGGTTTCTGCGCGAGGCACGAGTGACCGCGATGCTCCAGCATCCGAACACAATTCCGGTCTACGAGCTCAGTCGCGACACCTCGGGCCACTACTACTTCACGATGAAGCTGGTCGCGGGCATCACGCTACGCGAAGTGCTCGACCAGCAACGGGCACAGCGCGAGGACGATGGCGGCTACCCGCTGACGCGTCTGGTCGACATCCTGATCCAGGTCTGCAACGCGCTCGACTACGCTCACAATCACGGAGTCGTCCATCGAGACATCAAGCCGGCCAACATCCTTCTGGGACCGTTCGGTGAAGTGTTGGTTCTCGACTGGGGACTGGCAAAGGTCTGGGGCGAGTCGGAAATCCAACAGCCGCAGCGGCGGTCTCTGCTGGAGAACAAAGACCCGTCGTTGACCTCTCAGGGTGGCCTGCAAGGTACCGCCCTGTATATGTCTCCCGAACAGATCGCGGAGGCCGAGGACATGGATCACCGTACCGACGTCTACAGCGTTGGAGCCGTCCTCTACGAGATCCTGACGCTCGAGAACCTGGCGGAAGGCAAGACCATGCGGCAACTCCTCGACAACATCACGAACGAAAACCCGCTTCCTCCGTCTGGACGTACCCCGAACAGACACGTGCCCCCCGGCCTGGAGCGCATCTGCCTCAACTGCATTCCCAAAGACCCTGACGAGCGCTACCAGACCATGGCCGAGCTCAGGGACGAGCTGGAAGGCTGGCTCACCCGCAACGACGGGACGACCCAGCCATGAGCACCGAAGCGGTCCCCACTGCCGACCTCATCGACCGCCATGGCGAGGAGTTGCAGAGCTGTTGCTTGCAGTTCCAGCGCTTCGGTCGGCGAAATGCCATGTCGGGTGCCATCAAGACCTTGCGTTGCCACGAGGACAACGCGCTCGTGCGGACGCTGCTCTCCGAGGCTGGCCATGGACGGGTGCTGGTGGTCGACGGCGGCGGATCGCTGCGCACGGCTCTGCTCGGCGACCAGCTGGCGGAGCTGGGCCGACAAAACAACTGGTCTGGCGTCATCATCAGCGGCGCCATTCGCGACTCGGCCGAAATCGACCGGCTCGACTTCGCCGTGAAGGCCCTCGGTAGCAACCCCCGCAAGTCGTCGAAGACCGGAGCGGGAGAAGTCGACGTCACCGTGAGTTTTGGTGAGGTCGACTTCGTCCCAGGCCACTGGCTCGCGAGCGACGAAGACGGCATCGTCGTGGCGGCTCGCGAACTGACCTCCGACTGACGGCGGCTCCTCGGTCCTGATCGTCTCGCGACACGTCGCCTAGTCGACGTCCCTAGTCGTCGCCACCCGTCGACTCTTCCTCGAGAGCCATCGGCTCACCTTTGACGTAGCGGTCGTACCACTCGAGCTGCCGTTCGTAGCGATCCCGTCTGAAGCTGGGCCTGCGGATGCCGTGATGCTCTCCCGGGTAGACGATCAGCTCGGTCGTCACTCCCAGTCTCTTGAGCGCTTGATAGAGCTGCTCCGAGTTGAGAATCGGCACGTTCCAGTCGAGAGCGCCACCCATGATCAGGGTCGGCGTCGTGACGTGCTGGACCCGATTGAAGGGCGACAGCTTCTCCCAAACCTCGCGACTCTCCCAGGGCAGCCCCAACTCCTTTTCCCACTGGAGCTGGTAGTGGTCGTGACCGTAGTTGGAGATGTAGAGGACCTCACTGGCGCCAGTGACCGCAGCTTCGAAGCGCTCGCTCTGGGTGATCACGTAGTTCGTCAGGATGCCGCCGTAGGACCATCCACCGACGCCGAGCCTGTCGGCGTCGCTCCAGCCGCGCTCGATCGTGTGATCGACCGCCGCGATGACGTCTTGGGTATCGAGGTTGCCCCAGTCGGCGAAGAGAGCCCTCGAGAACTCGAAGCCATAACCCGAAGATCCTCTGGGGTTGGACCGCACGACCACGTAGCCTTGGGCCGCAAACCACTGCGCCTCGAAGCTGAAGCCGAAGTCGTACTGGGAGACTGGACCGCCGTGGATCCGCAACAGCGTGGGATAGCGCAGTCCCTCCTGGAAGTCCGGAGGAAAGGTGACCCAGCCCTCGATCTCGGTCCCGTCAGTACTCTGGAAGTGAATGTTCTCGGTGCGGCCGAGGCGACGCTCGGCGAGCAGGCGGTCGTTGGTCTGGGTGAGCTCACGGAGACCTCCGTCTTCGAAGACGAAAACGTCCCATGGCCGCTGCGGCCTGCTGACGAGTAGAGCCGTCCGCCCAGCATGCGTCGCACTGATCGAGCGTAGCGACTGTGCACCCGAGATCGGCCGTTCGATCTTGCCGCCCGCCCCGGAGATCTTCATCTGTCCGAGATGGACCTCACCGCTGTCTTCGATCAGGAACTGAACGGTGTCTTCGTCGAGGATTCGCGGACTGTAGACATTGCGATCCAGGTCTTCGGTGAGAGTCCGGGTCTCGCCACCTCGCGCGGAAGAGATCGAGAGAACCGAAAGGTCGTACCAGATCTGCTCGGGCTGCAGATTGGAGGTGTGGACGATGGAGCGTCCGTCCGGAGTCCAGACCGGAGAGCCGTCCGACCCGGGGTTGTCGGTGATCTGCAGGAGAGTGCGTCCCTTGTCGGTGTTGTCCGCTGAGACCACCCAGATGTCGGAGTTGTCGTTGCCGTCTGGTTCGGCGGTCCGGTTCGAAACGAAGGCGATCCGCGTTCCGTCGGGACTCCACGCCGGAGACCCGTCATCAAAATCGCCGCTGGTGATCTGGCGCAGACGCTCCTCGTCTGCCACCGCATCGTCGAGGTCGTAGACGTAGAGATGCGACCGCCGGCGATCGAGATAGCCAGCGTAGTCGCGCTTGAACTGCAGCCGGTCGATTACGTGGGGCGCGGGCCGCTTCTTGGCCGGAGCGTCGTCCGGCAGAGCCTCCTTGGGGTCCGGATCGGTGATCACCAGGAGCAGACGCGAACCGTCCGGAGCCCAACTGAAGCTCGACACTCCCTGCTCGACCTCGGTGAGGGGTTGCGCGTCACCGCCACGGAGATCAAAAGACCATACCTGCGTCTTGGCGTCTTCACCTCTCGACGCCAGGAAAGCCAGCTGGCCCGAGTCGGGACTGAAGCGGGGCGAGCTCGCGGAGGAGCCAGGCGCGGAAAAGCGCCTCGGCTTCGCATCCTCGTCGGTGGCGTCGACCACCCAGATAGACGTCTCGCTGGAGTCTTCTTCGGTGTCGGTCTCGGTGAGCGTGTAGGCCACCCAGCGGCCGTTTGCGCTCAACGCAGGTGATCCCACCGACTTGATCTCGAAGAGGTCGTCGAGCTGCAGCACCTTCTGTTGCCCGACGGCCGGCGCAGTCGTCACGAAGGTCAGAGCCGCGACCAGCATCAGGACGCTCGCATGGTGGCGAACGAGCTTCGTCGCGAGCCACGAAGTCCTCGGCTTCCGCGCTGCGGCCTTTCGTTGGGATCCGAACCAGGTTGGCAAAATCGGCATGTCCACTCCTTGGAGCTCACGCACGTCCGCGGGCCTGCGGAGCCGCGACTCGGTCTCAGATGATAAAGCCACTTCCTCGCCCGACAGTGGCGCTGACGCTCCGAGCGTCGAGCTCCCGCTCCAGGCTGTCTTGCTCGACACGACCAGCCCGGACACCGAGGTCTTTCGCGACATCGAGCTCACCGGTCAACCCGATCGTCTCCAGTCGCTGCTGCCAGGCCGCGTCTCATTGGACGGCCTTCCCGCTGGGATCTACGCGCTGGCGATGAGCGTCAACGGGGTTCGTGGCCCGGCGGTGGCCGGGGTCGTCGTGGGCGAGCGTGAGCCCCGTTCCCGTCGAGCTCGGCCGCGGGTCTACTAGACCAGCGTTGCCAAAGTCTCACTACAGCCCCGCCCACGATGCATCTCCATCGCTCTCGCGGCCATCGCCTCTTGAAAAGCCCGCTATGCTGTTGTAGCATTTTCTCCATGCTCAAACAACATGGCCTGCGGAGGCGCTGCAGCGCTCTCGGCTTCGCTTCGTGCGCTCTCGCTCTCGCGGGGCTTGCGGTCGTGGCCTCGGCACAATCGGAACCTTTCGTCATCGACCTGAACCCGGGGCCGGACCCATCCGACCCGTACCTGTTCGAGTCCGAAGAGGAGTCGGTGCTCTTCACGTTCAATGAACCGGACGACTCGAGGTCGATTGGTCTCTACCGCGACGATGTCGTGCAACGATTCCAGACGGGCGTTCAGTTTGGTGCCGCACCAGCGTTGCTGAACGGTTTGCTGCTTCACGCCAGGAGGAGCCAGACGCCCAGCTGGCCGCATCCCGGCGATCTCGTAATCGGTGGGGTGACCCTGGCCACCGACGTTGCGATCTCTCCGATCTTGCGCCACTTCGGTGATCGGGTGGTCCTCGGATACTGGTCCTATCCATCGACGAACGGACTCGTCGTTACAGACGGCACCCTGCCGGGCACCGAGCAGCCGCACGTCACCGATGAATATTTGTGCATTGGACCGCCCTGTCTCCCGTTCGCTCCCAGGCCGCCTCTGCACATCGAAGCGCTAGGGGCATCGTTCGTCTACAGCGACTCAACCAGGGTCTTCCTTGCCGAGCCGGGGGTGGAAACACCTCAACTGCTGGTGCGGGCGCGTAAGGTCCCAGACCTCCTCGTCCATGGGCAGCGCGCCTACTTCGTCGCCGGCTTCCTCGAGGAGGGCGCCCCCAATCTGACGTGGAGCCTCTACTCGAACGACGGCGTCGCCGGGAACACGACTTGGCTTGCCGTCGACGCTCAGAACCGTCCAGTGGTCAGCAACAGCCAGCCCAATCTCGTTCTCTGGCGCGGGCAACCACACTTCTTTCTCCCTGCGCGAACCGCAGATCCCGAGCTAGCTCTCTGGACTGTCGACAGTGATGGTCGAGCCGCCGTCGTCCGCGAGCGCATCTTCGACGGCTTGCAAGACCCGTTGCGCAATGGCGCCATCTCCACCACAGCCGGCATCCTGACGACTCGGGCCGGCGAGCTATGGCTCGTGGACACGGTCGAAACCCGACGACTTCCGGCGCAAACGAGTGATCTCCGCGCCAAGCACGAGGAGTTCGACCGAGCCAACGCCCTAGCGTGGGCTGACCGCGTCGTCTTTGCCGGTCACGATGGTGATGAGTCACGCGAGCCCTGGGTGACCGACGGCACGGAGCGCGGCACGTTCCGCATTGCCGACGTCTTTCCAGGACCAACCGGCTCCGACCCTGCCGACTTCGTGATCCGCGACGGTCGCCTGTTCTTCAGCGCCGAAGCTCCCGAAGTAGGCAGAGAGCTCGTCATCCTGTCGTTGGACACTCTCTTCCCGCCACTCGACGTCGGGATCACCGCTCCGGAAACGGCGGCCGAGGGGCAAGAGGTCTCGCTCAAGGCGACTTCTTCTGATCCGCTCACGAGCACCTGCTGGCGCTTCGGCGACGAAACCACCGACGGCGACAGCTGTACGGCCGTGGGTGACGAGGTCACGCACACCTACGACGCGCCCGGCACGTACACGGTCACCCTGACCGGCGAGCGCACGTTGCCACATGGACCGGTGCAGTCGCAGAGCAGTACTCACGACATCTTCGTCGAGGCGGTCTGCCCTGGCTGCCTCTCCGACGGACGCTTCCAGGTCCGAGTCGACTGGTCGCTGCCTACTGGCGAGTCGGGGGTCGGGTCTCCCATCGAGTTCTCGGACGACACCGTCCTCTTCTGGTTCTTCGACTCGGCCAACATCGAGTTGGCGGTCAAGGTCCTGGACGGGAGCCCGATCAACGGGCACTACTGGCTGGCCCATGGGGCACTATCCGACGTCGAGTACTCGATCACGGTAGAAGACACCACAACCGGAACGATCCGAGAGATCTTCAATCCTCGCGGCGAGCTCTGTGGTGCCATCGACGTCGAGGCGCTCCCGTCGGCTGGTCAGGCTTCGACGGTCTCGGGGAGCACGAGGGCCCAAAGTCGTCCGAGTACGGCAGGAACGGCCGCTGCCTGCTCAGAGGGCAGCGACACCTCCCTCTGCCTTCGCGAGCAGCGCTTCGAGGTGGCGGTCTCCTACTTCGACCCCGGCCCGGAGATCTGGCGAATCGGGAGACCGATCGTGGGCACGGACGACACCGGGATGTTCTGGTTCTTCGAGCCTGGAAACGTCGAGCTGCTGGTCAAGATCCTCGACGGCACAGCCATCAACGAGCATCACTGGCTCTACTACGGTGCGCTCTCCGACGTGGAGTACCGGATCGAGATTCGCGACCGCGAGACTGGACGCGTCTCGACCGTCGAGAACGAGGCCGGCGATCTGTGCGGCGGGGCCTTCGTCAACCTGCTCGACGAGTAGCCAGCCAAACCCGTCGGAGCATCGCCCTCGCGAGGTCCAGGCTCAGTCAAACGGTTGGGCTCGGGACTCGAGCTCAGGTCATACGACCGATCCGTTCGTCTTGAGGGCCTTCGACGCTCTTCACCTCGACGCCGTGAGCCAGCAGATAGTCGACCCCGTTCTCGCCGGCGTAACCTCCGCCGACCACGATCACCCGGGCAATGCCGGCGTGATGAATCAGCTTCGCGCACAGGACGCACGGCTCACCGTTGACGAGTAGCCAGGCTCCCTTGGTGGGCACACCCGAGGCTGCGCAGTTGCACACCACGTTCATCTCAGCGTGATGGCAGCCAACCTCCATGCGAGTCCCGGACTGGACGCCCCTGTCGTCGCGCAGACACGTCGCGCCACCGCACAACTCGCCACCACCCCGCGGTCCACCGTTGTAACCGTCCATGAGCACCACGTTGCGCTCGGGATCCAGCAGGACCGCGCCGAACTTGCGTCGTGGACAGTTCGATGCCTTGGCGAGCGTCAGACACTGCTCGATGCGGATGCGGATGTGCTTGTCTTTCATGACTCCGGAACACCAGCGTAACGGTAGCGTCTCTGAGCGTAGCGGACCTTGCTGGTTGCGCCAGTCACTACGCAAATTGTCGCTGCGTGAATTGTCACTGCGCAGCTACACGCTGCGTTGATCGTCGCTGCGCAGCTCTTGTTCGCAGACCGCGCAAGGCCTCGATCCGAGCCAGTTGCGGACCGAATCCTAGGGACTGCCCAGGCGTTCGGGGATCGGCACGATGACGCCGTCAGGATCGGTGATCTGCACGGTCTCGCCGACTAGGGCGCTTCACCTGCCCCACCTGAGGGCGCCGGGCTACTCGCAGTCTCGTCGTCACCATCGGTCTCGGAGTCAGACCCCTCGTCGTCATCCTTCTTCTTGCGCTTTCGCTCCCAAGGCGTCCACTCCGTTCCTTCGACGTGCTGTTTCATCCATCGAATCTCTTCGATGTCGCGGATACGGACGTGACGAGGCTCGCGAATTCCATGAGGCTGCCTGGGAAACTTGATGTAGCGCGCGGGAGCCATGCCGATGTCCTGTAGCGCTACGAACATCATCATGCTCTGCTGCTCGGTGCAGGTCGTGTCCTCTTCGCCGTGCAGCAGAAGAGTCGCCGTGCTGACGTTCTTGACGAAGCTGATGGCCGACTGGTCGCGATAGCCCGCCGGATTGTCCCAAGGCGTTCCTCCGATGTGCCAGAGACGCACATCGTGGTTGAAGCCCGGTCCGTACTCCGAGGCCCAGTCATAGACGCCGGCCCCGATGGAAGCGGCTTTGAACCGATCGGTCTGGCCGATCGTCCAGCCACCCAGGATGCCCCCGTAGCTCCAACCGCGGAGTGCCAGCCGGTCGGGGTCGGCGAGCCCGTCGGCGATCAGCTTGTCGACTCCGGTCATCAGGTCCTGGTAGTCGCCCAGGCCGATACCGTCCCCTTCACCTGTCGTGTTGCCTTCACGAAGCGCATCGGTATAACCACTCGAACCTCTCACGTTGGGCGACAGCGACGCATAACCGAGACCCGAGTAGATGTGGTAGTGCGGTCTCCACATGTCGGCGAAGTAACCTGCCGGCCCCCCGTGGATGTTGAGCATCAGCGGATAGGGCTTGCCCTCTTCGTATCCCAAAGGCAGATGGAGGAGTCCCTCGATCTCCAGGCCGTCGTGGCTCTTCCACGTGATCACTCGCATCTCGCCGCGAGCGACCTCCCCCAGCTGCGGATTGAGGTTCGTCAGCTTGACCGCACCGACTCCGTCACCATGGGTGGCTTCTGCCTTCTCGGGACGATCCGACAAGTGGCCGGCGTAGAGCTCCGGTGGTGTCGAAGCGTTGCTGTAGCTGTAGACGAAGGTCTCACGGTCAGCCGAGAACGAGGCCGACCGAAGCCATCCTTTGCCGTCGGTCAGCCGCTCGTACTCGCCCGAGCGAACGTTCATCCGATACACGTCGGAGTGAATACCCTGCTGGCCGGTGAACAGCACGGAACTGCCATCGGGCGTCCACACGACGTTGGAGACCGAACCTTCGAACTGCCCTGACACGAGGCTGTGCTCGGCACGGACCGGATCCATGAGCCAGATCTTCGTGTTGCGGTTGAGCCACTCCTTGTCGTCAGCCGCCGTGTATACGAAAACGTCACCTTTCGGAGACCACAGAGGGCTGTTCTCGGGAGCGCGGTTCTCGGTCAGCCGACGCTTGGTCTTCGTCTCGACATCCAGCACGAACAGCTCAGTCAGGTACGCATCGTTGCGTCGATTCCGATAGCGAGCGGTCAACGCCACCTGCTTGCCGTCCGGCGACGGATCGAAATCACCGAGAATGAACTTCTCCTCGGTCAGCTGCACGGCCTTTCTCTCACTCTTCTCCTGGCTGGTGTCCAAAGACCAGAGGTTGCTCCAGTACGAAAGCTGTTGGCCGTTCGGACCTTCGTTGACAAAAACCGCGTCGGCCCCAGCCTTGAGATCCTTGTCCTCGTCTTTGGGGCGCTCGTCGAGCGCCTTGAAAAAGATCGTCTGGGAATCGGCGGCCCACTTGAACGACTGCACACTGGTCTTGTGCTCGGTCAGCTGAACAGCCTCGCCTCCCGCCACGCGCATCCACCAGAGCTGCATGGAGTCGTTGTTACCCGCTTTGCTCTTCGAAGAGCCACCTTCCTTCTTCTTGGCCGTGCGCAAGAACGCGAGGTAGCGGCCATCGGGCGAGAAGGCGAAAGCCGAGCCACCATCGTCTCCGAGGTAGCGCCAGGCTTCCCCACCGTCTGTCGGAACCATGTGGATCTCGGTCTCACGTTTGTTCTCGTCCCAGTCCGGCTTCGTGCGCGCGAACAGCGCGTGGCGGCCGTCGGGTGAGATCAAAGCCGTTCCCAGGCTGATCGCATCAATGGCGTCGTCGACGGTCATCGCGCGAGGCTCCTGCGCCCCTGCCGCGCCCGTGAGGAGTCCAGCTGTCGACGCAACTGCCAGAAAGGCGAGCAGTCCCACAAAAAGACGAGTCCAATCCAGAGACTTCCAACGGATCACGGTTTGAGACACGAGGTTCCCTCCGCAGGCAGCTATCTACCTACATATGTCGAGTTTGGCCAAGCGTACCGACCACGCGAAGATTTCGCACTGGCCATCTCGAAAACGGCTGAGACAAAACGCCGAGCTCAGCCGTTTGCTCGTGCCGAGGGCGCACGCTCCGAGAGAGTGATCGTCGTTCCGGACCCGCTGACCTAGCGCCTGGTCAAGCTCTGGTGGCCACCGTCGTGGTCAACCCGCCAATCTCCGCTTCCTTGAGGCCGATCACCGCAACGATGTCTTCACTGTTGAGTCCCTGGCTCTCCAGGCTTCCTCTCAGTCGCAGCAGGCACCGTGACATCCGCGTGTAGAGCTGTCTACGGTCGAGGTCGAGGCTCCGCGCGATCGATGAGATGGTCTGGCCGTCACGGAACCGCCGCCGCACGAGGTCTCGATCTTCATCTTCTAGCGACGCCAGAGCACAGCGCAGGGCCTTCTGCACGCACTCCAGCTTGGTCTTGCGCTCGGCCGAGCGCACCCTTCCCTCGACGCTACCGGTACAGCCCATGCGGTCCAGAGCCGTAGCGGCCTCGAATCGCCGTCGGGGTCGCAGTGGCAGCTGCGCCACCACGGCATCGAGGTCAGCCTCGGAGAGCTCTGGATCCAGAGACAGCAGCACGGAAAACGCCTCTCGCAGCTCCGAGCCGTCACGAACGACCAGGCGTTCCAGCTCGATTGCAAGAGGGCCGAGCTTGCGAGCAGCAGCTGTGGGTCGCCACTTGCCCCAGATCTTGTTCTGGTAGTCGAGCGCCAGGTTTCGAACGACGACTGTGATGAAGGTCCCGAAAGAGCTCCGGCCCTCGAAGTGCCGGAGGACGCGATAGTCGTCCTGGATCAGCCGGAGGTAGACCCAGCTCCGAAAATCTTCGGCATCGTGTCCGTCTAGCGAACAACGGAGGCAGGCTCGCTTGATGGTGTCGTCAATTCTTTGGAGCTCGGACTCGAACAACTCTCGCAGGGACTGCTCCTGTAACATTCAGGATTCTCCTCTCTTCATCGGTTGCCTCAGAGGACGACTTCGAACCGGTCAGAACTGGTCGTTCGGATACTGGTCGTTCGGATACTGATCGTTCGGATGATGTTCACTAGGTCAACGTCGCAATCCGCCCGAACGAACAAAAAAGAGCGATCAACAAGCTCAGGTCGGGCGACGGGAGACCACCCGAGGGTTTGTGACACCCAAGTGCGTTTGTCAGTTAGAGACTCCTAGGGGGGGATGTCGTGGACAATCCACGCGCTGAGGCGACGGCAAGACTCGTCGGTCGAGTCGTCGACGGAGACGAGAAGGCTCTCGAGATCCTGGTCAGACGCAACCTGGCCCCTCTCCAGCGCTGGGCAGAGGGTCGACTTCCGGGCTGGGCGAGGAGCTCCACGGATACGGGGGACCTCGTCCAAGAGGCCCTGCTGAGTACCCTCGATCGTCTCGACTCTTTCGAGAGCAGGCGTCCCGGCTCGTTTCAGGCGTACCTGCGGCGGGCGGTTCTGAATCGCATTCACGATCGGATTCGAGCGGCGAAGCGACGCCCCGAACTGACGATGACCGAGAGTATTCGCGATCAGACGCCGTCGCCGGTGGAGACCCTCGTTGGCAAACAGGCGCTCGAGTACTACGAGAAGGCCTTCTCACGACTCAAGAGCTCTGAGCAGGAGGCCATACACCTTCGCGTCGAGTTGAATCTCGGTTACGACGAGATTGCCAAGGCACTCGACAAGCCATCAGCAGACGCAGCCAGGATGACGGTTTCGAGGGCTCTCACACGTCTGGCAAAAGAGATCGCCAATGCGCGATGAGAGCTGGCTGGACGACCTGGCACTCGCTGTCGCGAACGCCGAGGAGAAGAACTGGGACGCAGAGCGCGACAACGCGCCCGAAGACCAGCGCCAACTGATCGACGCGCTCCAGCTCATCGAGCGGATCAACTCGGCGCACCGCGACACGATCTACGAGGAGGAGACCCACTCGCTCAGCGGCTCGAGCCCAGGCCCTGGTGAGCTCTCGAGCCAGAGTGTTCCGATCATCGATCGATGGGGTGACCTCGAGCTCCTGGAGCGGATCGGCAAAGGCAGCAGTGGACGGGTCTACCGGGCCTACGACCCGTCTCTCAACAGACAGGTGGCGCTCAAGCTGATCGACATTTCGGGTAGCGATCAGTCGCCAGAGGACGCCGAGCGCGAAGGCCAGATGCTCGCCCGCATCCGACATCAGAGCGTCGCGACCGTCTACGGCAGCGCCTTTCGCGACGGCCGCGGCGGCATCTCGATGGAGTACGTCCGCGGAACCGACTATCACCAGCTCATCAAGGAGTGGGGACCTCTCGGTGATCGAGAAGCCACCCTCGTGGGAGTCGACGTCGCGCGTGCCGTGGCCGCCGGGCACGCCCAAGGCATTCTCCACCGTGACATCAAGGCCGCCAACGTCCTGCGCGAAGAAGGCGGCCGCATCGTCCTCGTCGATTTCGGAATCAGTCAAGAGCTCGATCAGGCTCGAACGGGAGACGCCATCGTCGGCACGCCGCTCTACATGGCTCCCGAACTGCTCGCCGGATCCAGAGCCACCCTCCAAACCGACATCTATGCCCTCGGGGTCATGCTCTTCTACCTCGTCAGCGGGCGTCATCCGGTGACGGGAAACACTGCCGCCGACATTCAAGAGGCTCACGAGAACGGTCGCGTCACTCTGCTGCGCGATCTCCGCCCAGAGCTGACCAACGGCTTCGTGGAAGTCGTCGAGAGGGCTCTGGATCCCGACCCGCAGGATCGCTTTCGAACCGTGGGAGAGATGGAAAGAGAGCTGACCCAAACGCTCCTCGAATCGTCGGCCGAGTCCCTTCCAGAACCACCCGAGAGCCACGCCCCGCAAACCCCACTGCCAGATGAAGGCTTGCCTTCCGTGGCTCTCCGGGGCAGACGCTGGTACGACAGGACCCACGTCCAGTGGGCAGCGGTCCTGATCGTGCTCGCGATCCTGTCGACCCTCGCGTTTGCCTTGTGGCCAGCGGACAATCCCATTGGCCGGGGATCGACCGTCGTCCTCGCGGACTTCAACAATCTCACCAGCGACCGGGAGCTCGACGCAGTCGAGATCCTCCTGCGGAGCGAGCTCGAGCAGTCGACTCACTTCGAGATCGCGAGGGGTTCCAAGATCACCCAGGCGTTGTCCACATTGGGCTATTCGACCGAGGACGAGCCGACCCTCGACGTGGTTCTTGCGCGGAGAGTCGCCTGGCACCTGCAGGCCCCGGTGGTCATCGGTAGCAGGCTCTCGCGATTCGGAGACACCTACCAACTGACTGTTCGACTCGTCGCAGCCGATGATCCAGGAGAGCGACACTACGACCGGGTCGAGGACTTCCGCTCGTCGACGAAGTCCGGTCTCTTCGAGGCCGTCGACGAAGCTTCGGCGTGGCTGCGCCGACGTCTGGGCGAAGCCGAGGCAGCGGTCAGCGAGATGGACGCCCCGGTTCGCGACGCCACGAGCGCTGATTGGCGCGCCCTGCACCTCTATGGCGAACACCTCCAGCACCACCGTAACGGCAATCGCCAAGCGGCCATCGACCAACTGCTCCGAGCCATCGACTTCGACCGGGACTTCGCGAGAGCCTACGCCCGCCTCGCCGAGCTCTACAGCAGCACAGACAAGGCGCGAGCCATCCGCTATTGGGAAAAGGCATCGCTGATTACGAGCCAACGACGAGTCAACCAGCTCGAGTTACTCAAACACCAGGGTCAACGCGCCCTGACCGAGCACCGCTTCGAGAGGGCCCGCATGATCTTCGATCAGTGGCGAGAGGCCTATCCCGACGACTCGGAAGCTCTGTTCAGCCACACGCTTGCGACCCGTTACGTCGGCGACGACATCAAGGCGCTCGCAGAGTTTCGTCTGGTCGCCGAGCGGTTCGAAGACGACCCATTCGTCAGAGCGCGACTCATCGAAATCAACATCGACACGGGCAACTTCGAGGCGGCCGAGCATCTGATCGGTAGGTTCGATCAGCAACTCCAGTCGAGCCCCAATCTGCGTCTGTTCGAGGCGAGCCTTCAGAACTACCGCGCCCGCCTGGCGTTCGCTCGCGGTCAAGGAGACCGTGCCCTGGCCCTTCTTCGTCAGCTCACGACGGTGACCGACAAGGACTCACGACACCGAGGTTTTCTCCACCTCGCAGGCCTCCTGACGGAGCTCGGCGACTCGCGCCAGGCCATGACCGTCCTGGAGCAGGGAGCGCTCTCGGCGCAAGAGCACGATGATCAAGCCGGGCTGGCTGCGCGCATGCACCTAGCGCTGGCTCACCTGCTTCTCGGAGAGGGCGAGTTCGAGGCTGCGCAGGACCGCATCCGTCGCGCGCTCGGGCTGGCGCTCGATCCGAGACTGGTGAGCAGCGCGGGCACCTCACTCGCCAGGTACGGCCGTCTCGACGAAGCCGCTGCGCTGCTCGATCATTTCGAAGACACACCGCGAGTGCCGCT
>JANQPS010001003.1 GCA_028285365.1 Thermoanaerobaculia bacterium
AACTCCCTGATCTGCAAGCCATGGCGCTCGAGCTCCAGCTCCCTGACGACGCAGGTCCTCAGCTGACCGAGTTCCTGCAATCCGAGTGACACTCGGCACGTACGACCGTCACCGAACTCGATGGTGCCAGTCGCCGCAGAACCCCCCACCCCATCTCGAGCTTCGAGGACCTGCACGCTGAAGCCAGCTCGAGCCAGGCGCGCCGCCGCGGTGAGTCCGTTGAGACCCGCACCGACGACAACCGCGTCGACGTCGCGATCCGGTACCTGCTCTCCCGAGTGCCCGGACGCAGTCATGACTCGAGCTCCAGCTCGGCGAGCGCCTGCAGAGCGGCGTGCCGTCCGCTGCCACCGGAAATCCCACCACCGTGCTGACTCGACGAGCCGCACAGGTAGTAGCCCCGAAGCGGCGTGCGGTAGCCGTCGACGCTGGCAGACGGCCGGTTGAGCAGCAGTTGATCGAGTCGCAGCTCGCCATGAAAGATGTTTCCACCCGGTATCCCGGCAATGCTCTCCACGTCCGGGGGCACCAGTACCTGACGATGGAGAGTACTTTCGGTCACTCCAGGCAGGAACTCCTCGAGCAGTCCCATGACGGCGTCACCAAAACTCTCGCGCTCGTCCTCCCACGATCGCCCACCGCCGAGCTCGTAGGGGGCGTACTGGACGAAGCACGACATGACGTGATGACCGGGTGGTGCCATACCCGTGTCGACGGCCGACGGAATCACGATGTCGACGAATGGCTCCCGTGACCACTTCCCGTCTCGAGCATCGTCGTAGGCACGCTCCATGAAGTCCAGGCCCGGAGCAATGCTGACGCCTCCCGCCAGATGGGCTCCCGCCTGGGGCCGACACGCAAAGCTCGGACATCGATCGAGTGCGAGATTGACCTTTGCGGAACAGCCGAAGCTGTTCCAGGTCCTGGCGCGGGTCAGCAGCTCGCCGTCCGTGTCGGCGTCTTCGAGGAGGCGACCAAGACTGATCTGGGGAGCTGCACTCGACAGAACACAGCTGGCGGCAATCTCCTCTCCCGAGCTCAAGGCCACGCCACGTGCTTCCCCTTCGTCCACGAGGAGCGTGGCGACGTCCGCGTTCGTACGGATCTCCGCGCCGAACGACCTGGCCGAGCGGGCGATGACTTCGGCTACCTCGCCGGTACCGCCCGGCTGGAAGCCCCACGACCTGTAGTGACCGTCGACTTCACCCATGTAGTGATGAAGCAGCACGTAGGCCGAGCCCGGACTCCTCGGAGACACGAACGAGCCGATGATGCTGCTCGTCGACAAAGCCGCGATGATGCCGTCGTGCTCGAACCACTGGCCGAGAAAGTCGGCCGCGCTCATGGTGAACATCTGGATCAGCGCAACCTGCTGCTCGAAGGGCGCTTCGACGAAGTGGCGCACGAGCTCCCCGAGCTGTCCAGCAGGCTCGTCCGTTGCGAGCAGCGCCTGCCAGTCTCGGCGGGGCACACGGTCCAGAAGGTGATGTGCCAGCCGCCCGACGTGCCCCATCATCAACTTGAACTCGAAGTACGCCTCGGCGTCGCGCACCGAATGTCTTCTCAGGTTCCAGTACGTTCGGTTCGCGTCTGCCTCCCGGTAGATCTCGTCGCCACCTCGGAGGGGGTTGAGCGTAGTCTCGAGCGGCACGACGAACAGCCCGTGCCGGACGAGCTCGAGCTCATCGATGACCTCGGGGCGCAGCAGGCTGACCAGGTAGGAGAAGACCGACTGATGGTAGCCGGGCAGCACCTCTTCACTGCGAGTGGCACCGCCGATCCCGTCGCTTCGCTCGAGAACGACCACGCGTCTTCCCGCACGTGCCATGTAGGCGGCGCTGACCAGGCCGTTGTGGCCTCCGCCCACCACGATGGCGTCGTACTCAGCCAGCGGGCGACTCAAGTACCCACCTCCACGTTGGCATCGGTGGCTTCTGCGAGCTCGGGCAGCGTCCGCTTTCGCTGCGGGTCGAAGAACGGCAGCTGGGTCATCGTCGCCGGAACCCGGACCCGTTCGGAATCGATCATCAGCTCGACTTCGAGACGCGGTGCATCAGCCACTTTCGACGCCTCGAGGGTTGCGATCGCAAGGTGTGAGCGCAGCAGCGGTGAGTACACCTGACTCGTGACTTGCCCCACCTGCTCGCCACCCGACATGACTGGCTGACGCTCTCGGCACGGCGGCTGACCCACCACCTCGGGGCGCAGGCCGCGAGCTCTGTAGAGCTCGTCCAACTGCGCAAAACTCACCTGAAGGCCGGTGAGAAGCCACTGCGATTGGGCACCTCGCTCTTCCTCGAGTGCCGACCGTCCGACGAAGTCGTTGCCAACCTTGAACGAAACTGTGAACCCCAGCCCTGCTTCGAATGGTGACGACTCGAGACGGGGCGTTCTTGCGACATGCGCCGAGACGAAATCGACGTCGATGAGTACCAGGCCAGCCTCGATGCGGAGCTGGTCGAGAGCTGCGAGTCCGACCGGCAGAGCCCCGTAGGCGCGACCGACATCGAGCAGCCTGTCCCACACCAGCGGTGCATCGTCAGCAGCCATCCAAAGCTCATAGCCGAGATCACCCGTAAAGCCGGTTCGCGTCACGTAGACGGGCTGCCCGTCACATCTTGCCGTAGCGCCGCGAAAGTACTTGAGCCGGCTCAGATCGATCTCCCTCAGAACGGCATTCAACAGCGCGGCGGAGTTCGGACCCTGGACGGCC
>JANQPS010001046.1 GCA_028285365.1 Thermoanaerobaculia bacterium
AGTCGGTAAAGCGGCCCTCGAGCTCCTCGAGCGCGAGCATCTGTCGACCGAGGGACTCGTCGCACTCTTCTGGCGTCGACGCGAGGGACAACGCCGAAGACGAGGTCTGTGAAAAGAGCTTGAACTCGGCTCCAAATTCGGCCGCCGCCTCGCCCGACCGCAAGCCTCGAATGTGTGTCTCGAGGAGGGCGCGGGTGCGGTTGACCGCGGCCAGGACCTCGGTGACCCGTTCGAGCATCGCGGCTCGGACGGTGGCGTCGTCGACCTCGAGCCCGGTGATCACCTCGGAGAGGAGCCTCAGACCTTCGTCGACATCTCGGATCTCGTCCTCGACGGGTGAACCCTCTGCCACGGTCGAGACCTCTGGAATGCGCTGCTCGATGGCTGCCAGGCGGTCGTGGTAGGGAACCAGCGCCTCCTCGTTGCCGAGGAAGTCGACGGTGTGCTGTGAGATGTCCTCGAATCGCTGCACGGCTTCTTCATGGAGCGACTCGAGCTGCCCTTGGTCCATGTAGCGCAGCTCGCGCAGCGAAATCAGCTTGCCGCGCTGCGCGCGCAGAGCAGCGAGGGCGTCGATGAACTTGGACGCCTCGTTCCAGTCGTTCGGCTGCAGTGACGCGGCGAGCTCGGCCAGTGCACTGCGCGCGCCGTCGAGCTCGGCCTTCGCGGTGGCGCGGATCTCCTCGACCTTCTCGAACTCGTCGAGAATCAGCTCGGCGGTCTGGCGCATCTGCTCGACCGGGCTCGCGAGCTCGCCGACCTCTTCGTTGTCGAGCCAGTGGTAGGTGTCGAGAGCCCGAACGCAGGCTTTCGCCAGGGTCGTGTAGCCGGAACTGGTCGGCTCGTCGAGCTGGGCCGCGCGCTGCAGCTCCAGGAGGTCCGAGATGCCTCTCACCAGTTCGGCGTTGCCGATTTGCGAGAGGTACGAGTCACCGGTGTCTTCTGCTCCTCGAGCCGCGTACTCGTCGCTGCAGAACGGTGTCTGCCAGATCTGCATGGTGTGGACGCGGGTTGGTGTGTCCGACGTGGCGCGGAAGAGCACCATGCGGCCGTCGTCGAACACGCTGTAGCCATGGCAGGGGATCGGGTTCTGAACCTGTTTGCGGATCAGGTTGTATGGCAGAAGCAGATAGGAGCCGCGCTCGCGATGGTGGAAGACATAGAGAACGTCTTCGCCGTTGGGTGAGAGCCTGCGCTTGACCAGCTCGAGATCGGCGGTGTCGGTATCGAAGACTTTGGTCTCGCCCGATCGGAGGTAGTACCCACCTGGAAAGACGAGTCCGTGATCTTCGGGGAGCTGGTGACACGAGAGTCCGATCTGGTCGATCCGACTGACCGTCTGGGTATTCGTGTTGAACACCAGATAGCGCCAGGTGTCTTCGCGGTATGGCAGCACCTTGAGCAGGATCACCGACCCGAGCTCGGCGTAAGAGATGGTGGCGTCGTCGAGAGACTGGTCGGCGTCGTCGACGGGCTCGCGATAGATGCCCAGACCGTCTTCGGTGTTGTCTTCCACCTTGACGGTGAGATCACCGCCCACGGTCTCGACGAATACCTTGCCGAGGACGCTCACGTGCGGATGGCGACCGGTGATGTGGTCTTCTCGAGTGGTCTCGGTCCACTCGAAGTCGTGAGACGGCGCGAAGACGTGGTCGCGCTCACCGCGGTTGTCGACGTAGTCGGCCGAGCCGTCGGGGTGCAGCTGCCAGCGCAAGACTTTGACGTCGTGAGCGGTGGCGCCGGTCTGGAACACCGCCAGCAGGCGTCCGTCTCGATTGCGCAGCTGCAGCAGGTTGGTCGACTTGTAGTACGTGTAGAGCTCTTCGAAGTCCTGAACGAAGCGAGCGTCTGTGAGGACCGAGGACTCGCAGCGGTCGAAGCGGAACTGGCCGTCGTCGCTCGCCTCCAGACGGTGAGCGCTCAACACGTCCGAGACGCTCACTTGTGGCCGCAGGCCAATGAAGACGTTGTAGCCGAAGAGCAGGAGATCGCCTACCTGGATGACATCGCGCGGTACGCAGTTGTTCTCAGTCCGAATCCGGACCGAGCCCACCATCGAGGTCTCGGAGCCACCGAAGATCTCGAGTCGTTTTCCGTTGAGGGCCTGGGTACGCGCACCCAGCTCCTTGGCCTGGGCCAGGAGTCGGCTCTGAATCAGCTCGTAGGTGCCTTGCTCGAGCTCCCCGGCCTGATCGATGTCGTGTCCCGCCTGCGTGCTGTCGGGGCGGGGTTCGGGCTCAGTCACGGACCACCTCGGTCATGAGTGGCATCGACGGTGACGCCAAAGCGATGTCGGCGGTGACGGTGTCGGGCGCGGGGCCTGTCGGCGTGAGACGCCCTTGCGGTTGCTCGCTCTAGTCCTGGGAAGGCAGCGGTGGGGTTGGCTTGGACGGTTTCGCCTCCTCGGGGCCGGGCTTCTGGGTTTTGAGAGACTGAGCCACCAGCGCTCCTAGCGCCACGTTGCCTGCCTGTTCGCTGCTCGCGACGCCCTGCAGAGCCTTGAGCGCCTCGGCAGGCAGACTGGCTTCTCCTTTCAGGTAGTCGGCAAGCAGTGTTTGGAGGGTCTCCGAGCGGTCGACGAAGCCGTCGACCGAGCGACCCATCGCGATCGCATTGGTGAGCTTGTCGAGGAAAACCCCCTCGCCGCCGACGATGTCGATGCGTGCGTCCTTGAGCGCCTGGGCGAGAACGGTTGCCTGGGCCTCGGCGACGGTGCGCTGGGCGTCGATGGCCTCGAGCTGGACCTCCTTCTCCTTGTCGAGTCGGAGACGGTACTCCTCGTGTCCACGGCTGGCCTCGTCGAGAGCTGCCATCGCCCGCGCCTTCTCCTCGATGCCGGCAGCCTCCGCACTGAGCTTCTCGCGCACGGCGGCGGCCTCGGCAGTACCCTGTTCGCGCGTGACGAGGGCTTCGGCCCTGCCCTGCTTCTCGATCGCAGCGGCGTTTTGCTCGCGCACGGTCACTTCGGCGAGCCCGGCAGCGGCCTGTTCCGCCTGGATACCCTCGGCCAGCCTGATCTTGGCCTGAGCTTCCTTGTCGGACGCTTCGACCTCGGCGTCGGCGAGGATCAGGCGCTCGCGTGCCATGAACTTGGCCGCCTCCTCTTGAGCTTCGGCCGCCTTGATGTCTTTGACGAGAGCCTCCTGGGCTTCACCCTCGGCCTGGATGACGGTGGCCTTGCGGAGGCGATTGGCCTCTTCGACGACCCGCAGCTCCTTGATCTGCTCTTCCTGCTCGGCCACCGTCTTGTCGACGGCGACACGCTCGCGGATGACGTCGGCGATCGCCTTCTTCTCGACCTCGACCGCCTTCTCCTTTTCGATGCGCTGCAGCTCGGTCTCCCGTTCGCGCGAGATCACCTCGATCATCCGATCCTTCTCGACGCGCTCGGCCTCGACCGCGATGACTCGCTCGCGGTTCTTCTCGGCAACCTGGACCTGGCGGTTCTTGTTCTCTTCGTTGACCTGGAGCTCTTCTTCAGTCCGAATGCGGGCGTTCTCGGACTTGAGCCGCTCTTCGCTCTGGACCTTGGCGATCTCGGCCTCCTCGCGGGCGCGGACCGTGGCGATCTCACGCTGCTGCCGAGCCTCGGCGTCAGCCTGCTGGCGCTCCAGCTCGAGGATTGCCTCCGCCGCTTCGACGTCCTGCTTCTTGATCTGCTTACGCTCGTCATTCTGGAAGGAGTTGGTGCGGACGTGCTCATGGGCCGTGAGCTCGGTAATCTTGCGGATACCTTGGGCGTCGAGGATGTTGAACTCGTCGAGCGCCGAGAGCGGAGTTTGCTCGAGGAAGTCGATCGCGGCATCTTCGAGCACGTAGCCATTGAGGTCGCGGCCGATGACCTGGATGATCTGGTCGCGAAACTCTTCTCGTTTGGTGTAGAGATCGACGAAATCGAGCTGTTTGCCGACGGTCTTGAGAGCTTCGGAGAACTTGGCACTGAACAGTTGCTCGAGGGTGCCGACGTCCGAGGCGCGCTTGCAGCCGATCGACTGAGCCACCCTGATCACGTCGTCGGGTGACTTGTTGACCCGTACAAAAAAGGCCACCTTGATGTCGGCGCGGATGTTGTCCCGGCAGATCAGCCCTTCGGTCCCGCGTCGATCGATCTCGATCGTCTTGAGGGAGATATCCATCTCCTCGACGCGGTACAGCATCGGTGCGACCAGCCGCGGAGTGAACGAGACGTCGATCTTCCCGGGTCTCGTGATGACGAGCGCCTTGCCCTGGTCGACTTTGCGGTAGAGAAAACCAAACATCACATCCTCCTCGGTTGCGGCCGCGAAGCCCTGAGGTACGGGTCACTCTCGATCAGACTGTTCGAATGGCTGATCGAGCCGCGCCCGCGCGTCCCGCCTTGCCTCTCCGTACGCTGGAGGGCAACCGTCTATTCTCACCCAGCTGAGCCGGTTTGAGGAGAAACGGCTCCGACAGCTACCGTGAAAGACCCTTCTCACGTGCTAGCGAGAAGGCCACCAGCCTCGAGTATCAGGACCGTCGCCAACGAGCTCGACTCAGTTCCGGACTGGAGATTTCCGATGACAAGAACCCAGCTCTCTCGGCCCCAATCCCCCAGCAGTGGACGCCTGCCACGGATGGCGCGTTGTCTGATCTTGCTCCTGCTCGTGTTCGGCGCGTCGGCGCTTGCTGCGAGCGACTGGCCAGCCTGGCGAGGGGCGAGCGGCATCGGTATCGCCGAGCGGTCACTGCCCGAGACCATCGATCCGGAGCAACCGAAGTGGATCGCAGAGCTTCCGGGTGAGAGCACCTCGACTCCCATTGTCGTCGGCGACCGGATCTTCTTGACCTCGCAACTGGGCCAGGCGCCGATCCAGCCTTGGCGAGACACCGGAGGTGACGATGCGCCGGCTCCCGATCCACGGGTCGCGTTCGTGGTGATGGCGATCGGAGCAGAGGGTGCCAGCGCCGGCAAGGAGCTCTGGCGCCATCGGGTGGAGTCCTCGGTCGACTTGGAGCCCGTGCACATGTTTCACAACCTCGCCAGCCCCTCGCCCGTCTCCGACGGGGAGCGCGTGGTGGTGTGGTTCGGCACGGGCCTGGTCATGAGCTTCGACCTGGACGGCAATCTGGAGTGGCAGCGTCACCTCGGCGCCGAGATCTCGCCGTTCACGATTCGTTGGGCACACGGCAGCTCTCCCGTCCTGCACGACGGCAAGGTCTATCTGCTGTGTGATCACGCTCCCAAGTCGTACCTGATCGCGCTCGACGCGCGCACTGGCAAAGACCTCTGGCGGGCGGACAGGGGCCAGGGCAAGCGCACCTATAGCACCCCGCTCATCATCCCCAGAGAAGGCGGCCACAGCCTGATCGTCAATTCCAATCAGAGAATCGATGCCTACGACGCGGAGAGCGGCGAGCTGATCTGGTGGGCCGATGAGCCCAACCGTGTGCCGGTTCCAACTCCCGTTTGGCACGAAGGAGTGCTCTACACCTCGCGCGGCTATCGATCTGGTCCCTACATGGCCCTGAGGACCGGAGGCACCGGAGACGTCACCGAGACCCACATGTTGTGGCGCAAGCCCACGGGAGCTCCGTACGTGTCGTCACCGCTCTTCCACCAGGGGTTGCTGTACCTGGCTACCGAAGTCGGAGTCGTCAGCGCGATCGACCCGGAGACCGGAGAGACGGTCTGGCGCCAGCGAATGGGTGGCAACTTCTCGGCCTCTCCGCTGGCTGCGGGCAACGAGATCGTCTTCCTCAACGAGGAGGGCGAAATGTTCGTCGTAGCAGCGGGCCGCGACTATCGATTGGTGCGCCAGATCTCGTTCCCGGAACGCGTCATGGCGTCGCCGGTGCTGGCGGGAGAAGACTTCTACGTGCGCACGGACACGCGCCTGTACGCGTTCTGACCGCTGCTCGTCTCAGCTCACGTTTCCCGTGGCCGTCGCGTCGTGTCTCGAGAATGCCAGGGCGTCTCGGAGCCACTGGTCCAGGCGGAAGGGCTCGAGAGACTCTCTGCCGTTGACTCGAAAGTAGTCGAAAGCCCTCGAGGTAGACGTCGTCTCTGTTTCGAGCCGTGGTCGACTGGGCTTGGGATCGTCGTAGATGACGAGGTCGATCGCGAGGAAGCCAGCGCCTTTCATGACGTCGACCGGAAAGCCGCGGCGGCTCACCAGCGCCGCACGCGCTGCGCCGAGGTCGTCCCGACGATCGGCAAGCTGAGAGAGCGTATTCAGATCGGAGAGCTCACCGTCTTCCACGATGTCCATCACGCACAGGCGAGTCGGTGATCGACCCGCGGCAGCGCTCACCGAAAAGGCAAGGGCTGGCAGGTGTCCGCGACCGCTATGACCCAGTGTCGGGCCGTGCGTTCGCCGGGCTCGGAGGCCGGTGGTTTCGTCGATGCGCGCCAGTTCGGCCTCGAGGTCGGTGGTGATCCTGGAGCGGGAGGTCTCTGCGGACGGCTCTGTCGACAGGGGTGGTGGGGCGGGCTCTTGACGGTGCTTGGCGGCCATGCAGTTGGGTTCGATGGCATGCGCAGGCTGGATGAGTTGACGGCTCGTGGAGTGGTGAGCGGAGCCCATTCGTCGGTCGTGGCCTGGAAACGTGCGGCGCACGCGACTAAAATTGAGGATTGGCCTCGGTCTTGCTCAGTATCGGCTCAGTGCTGTCGTGTTGTGCCACGCGCTTTCGGCTTTCCGTGATCTGCGCGCCTGAATCCGTGTCTGAGTTTCTGTCTCATCCAGAGGGGTAACCTGCTCATGCTTCGAAATGCACCGTTTGTGGTCCGAAAACGGCGGGTGGCGAGACAAGGAAGGGTGCGAGTCCAGGCGGGAGAGGGACAGTCGATGGTGTGCAACTACCTGGACCTTTCGGTCGGCGGCCTATTCGTCGAGACGATGTTTCCGTCGAACCTCGGTGAGGTCGTCGGTATCGAAACGAAGGTCCTGGGAGTGCTCTTCAAGACCAAGGCCAGAGTCGCCTGGGTCAGGAGCTACGACGGTGGCGACGACGCGCCGGTCGGCATGGGGCTCGAGTTCCTCGAGCTGACTCCGGCACAGCGCAAGGTGCTGTACCGGCAGGTGGACGAGTCCGTCAAACACGGTGGAAGAGTGCTCGGCGGCAGTCGCGAAAGAGCCAAGAGTGCTTTTGGCCTCGGGAGTGCGGCAGCCCCGTCGGGTCGGTCCAAGAGATCGGGCCGGGCGGCGATACCGGCACGCAGAGATGGCTTCTGGAGTCGCCTCTTGAGGCCCGGTGGCTAGTCTCTCCGAGGGTTCCGTTTCTTCGCGGAAGGCGCAGTCGCCACCGTCAAGGGTGACGCGCGCCTGAGCCGCTCTCAGGAGGAAGGGACGGCAACGGGCCCGCGCCGGTTTGCACAGCTCTACCGCGAGGTCCGCACACG
>JANQPS010001093.1 GCA_028285365.1 Thermoanaerobaculia bacterium
CGCGGAGCGAGCGCCTCGCGGCTCCCGTTCTGCTCGAGGAAGACCCCCATGCCCGTACCTGCAGCTCGACTCTTCTCACTTCTGTTCACTGTCGCGAGCGGTGAGACACCCGAGTTCACGACGACCGAAGGAACCTGGATCTCTCTGGACGCGGCTCCGCACGGTGGAACACGAACACGGTGGCCGAGCGCTCCACCTATAGACCGCATCACGATCTCGAAGGAATTCCCACCGTCCTCAAGCGCAGGTCTTGCTGGGTGACGGAGCGCTGCCGGGGAGGTCTGGAGCGTGGCGACGAGTCGATCGGCCCGAGTCCGGTCTGTCGCGGGAGTCGACTAGCAGAACGCCTGGATCCATGGATCGTTCGGTGTTGCAACCAGGCAGCCGGCTCGATCAGTCTTCAGGGGGCAGCATGGCCGCGATCTTCTCGGCTATCTCCTCGCGATGGAATCCCGGTCTGACCTGGTTGACGAAGCGCATGCCGGCCGCGATGGCCCGCGGGGCGATCGAGCCATGATCTTCGAGATTCATGATCTCGGCGGCGACTCTCGCGCTTGGCCAGTTGCGGCGCGCGAACTGCTCACGGATCCAAACCACACCGCTGACGATGCGGCACAGCGCGTAGGTGCCTTCTTCAGCTTCCTGGTCGCCGGCACAGATGAAGAGATCGACGTCGAGATCGTCGAAGCTCTCGGCGTAGGTGGCTTCGAGCTCCTCGATGGAGCCCGAGGCAGAACCGAAGCCGGGGCTGATGCAGACGTACTTCTTGAACGGAGAATCCTGGTCGTACAGGGCGCGCAACACGAAGTGGCCGCCAGACGAGTCTCCGATGAGGGTGTGGCGGGCATCCGGGTCGACGCGGTATTGCTCGGCGAGGCCGGGCAAGAGCTCGTCACGGAGGAAGCTCATGAAGCGGGGTGCGCCTCCGGCAGACATGGTCAGCTCGGGTTTGCCTTCGATGGTCTTGTAGTTGGTGAAGATATTCTGCAGGTAGAGCCCCAGCTCATCCGTCATAGCCCAATCGCCGTGGAAGTCGAAGTTGCGACGGCCGTAGAAGCTGGCGAGCCCTTCGTCAGCCGGATAGCCGACGCCCACGACGATCGCGGGTGGCATGAGAGAGCCCATGGCGGCAAACCGTCCATTGAGAATCGAGTGCGCGACGTCGAAGAGGAGGTTGCCGTCGAGCACCACGACGACCGGATAGCTCTCGTCCGAGGCGTCGTAGCCAGCCGGAAGCGAGACGTCGATGGTGTAGCGGCCGAGGCCGTCGCTCGAGACTTCGAACTGATGGCAGCTAGGGATTTCGAGCGGCTTGGGATCGATATCGAGACTCATGGGGTTTACCTCCACGATGAGTATGTGACCCACAGGGGGGAGCTCAGTCTAGTCGGCACGGCGTCGCTTCTCGGCACCAGCGCCCTCAGATGTGGCGTTCGCAGAACTGTTCGAGCGTCGTGGGCTCGCGCCCCAGGAGGTGTCGGAGTACGGTGGCGTTGCCGTAGAAGCCGAAGCGCTCGTAGTAGCGGAACATCGCGAAGAGGGCGACAACGGCCGACTTCGAGAGGCCGTCGGCCCGGGCGCGGGTCGCCCAGTTCTCTCGCGAGATGACGTCTACCGACACCTTCCGGCCGAGCGCGGCTGACAGGATTTCGGCGACCACGACCTGGCTGAGGACCTCGCTGCTCGCCAACTCGTAGGTGGCCCCACCGTGACCGGGTTCGGTGAGCACTCGGGCCGCGGCCTCGGCGACATCCTCGAGATCCACCATGCCGAGACGCGTGCTCTCGGCGTAGGGGACGGAGTAGAGGCCCTGCTCGCGAATCGCCCGCCACTGCGGCAGTAGATTCTGCATGTACGCCGCGGGCTGGAGGATCGTGAAGTCCAGATCGGACTGGAACAGAAGCTCTTCTGTTCGCAGCTTCGCCCAGTGATGTGGCATCGCCTCGATTTGCGGATGGAGCACCGAGTGATAGACGAAGCGCTCCACTTCGGCTCGTCTGGCCTGGCCCATGATCGAGCGGCCGATGTCGACCTCGTGCGGGCTCATGTTCGGACAGATGTGGTAGATCGCCCGTGCGTCTCGGAGAGCCTCGATGAGCGCGGCTTCATGGGTCAGATCCGCAACGACGACGTCGGTCGCGCCGGCGGCGAAGGCTAGATCGCGCTGGGCGTTTCTGCGTACGAGAGCGCGCACCTCCGCTCCCGTGGCGTGGAGCTGGCGAATGACGGCCAGGCCGGTCTTACCCGCGGCCCCGGTGACGAGAATCATGGGACAGGTCTGGCGAGGGCGAACGTCCTCACGCGTCGTCGGGATGTCTTGGAGAGGTCACGGCAAGTCGAGACGTGGCGTGGTCCAAGGCATGAGCACAAGGAGATCCCATGGACCGTAGGTGCGGGGGAGATTAGTGGAATGTGGGTGATATTCATCACCCACCAAGGCGATGTCTTGGACCTCGGACGCTTTTCAGTAGTCAGAGACGCCACGTGGTCCAAAGACATCATCGAGCACCGAAGGTCCTATGGACCGTAGGTGCGGGAGAGATTAGCTGGATGGGGGTGATATTCATCACCCCCAGTCCAGCTACCCCTTGTACTGGAACCCGAGCATGTTCCAGAAGAAGTAGAACCAGCACATGAAGAGCGCACTCAGTGCCACTGCCGAGAAACGCGCTCGCGCCCAGGTGTTGGCGAACAGTTTCTCTCGCCACACGCCCACGGTGCGATAGAGCAAGTACAGGCCTGCGAGGGTCGCGACGATCGGGAGGATCAGCCAGAGTTTGAAGAGCAGCGGCACCTCGCCGGACAGTCGGTCGCCGACGGCCCCCAGCACGACGGCCAGAGCAAGGACGACCGTCAGGTTGGCGACCGCAGCGTAGAACGCCGAGCTCAGAGCCGCGCGATCAGGTTGTGACATCTCGGCGATCGCCTTGCGCTGGAAGAAGCGTCGGAAGACGACCATGGCGAGAACGATCAGCGAGAGAACGAGGAGCGTCAGGTTGAACGACGGCGTCTCATAGAACGCGAGTTTGCGCAGGGACATGAAGGGCAGGCCATCGAGGACGAAGCCGCTGATTGCGCCGGAGTCGTCTTCCTGAAACGCCAAGAGGCGAGGACTCATGCCACCGCCCATGCCGAGGTTGGGGGAGAGCTGGCGAAACAGGTTGTCACCGACCTCCACGTACTGTTTTGTCGCGCCTGCGAAGTTGACCGCCAGGGTGTTGTCAGCCGTTGGGGCCACCTGGATCGCGCCGGCGAGTCCCAGGGACTTCTCGATCGTCGAGAAGTTGCTGCGCCAGAAGTTGTAGGTGCCGGCGTAGCGGCCCGCTCGCTCCTGGAAGTCTTCGGGTGGCGTTGGTGGAGCTTCGTCACGAGGAAAAAACTCGTCGTAGAAGGCGGGGAACAGAGACGTTCTGACCGTACCGCCACCCGGTGCCCCGAACGATGCGAAAAAGACGAGATCGTTCTCGTGATCGATGCCGAGCTCTGAGTGGAACCACGCGGTGTCGCCGCCGTGCCCCATCACCCGAAAGCCGTTGTAGTCCGATGCATAGAAGCCCAGGGCCATCCCCATGAGCCGATCGTCGTGGCTGAAGTTCTGGGTGAGCATCTGCTCGACGGTAGACGACTCGAGGATCCGGTTGCCGTCGAGCTCGCCACCGTTCAGAACGGCTTGCGCGAAGCGGACCATGTCGGTCGAGGTCGACGAAAGTGCGCCCGCCGGACCGAAGCTCGCGATGATCTCGAAAGGTTTCTCGACGAAGTGACCGCCTTCGGGCGAGTAGCTCGTCGCCATCCGCTCATTCAGGTGATCGGGCAAAGGCTCGACGAAGCTGGACGAGCTCATGGCCAGCGGCTGGAAGATCTTCTGCTCGATGTAGTCGTTGAAGGACAGACCCGAGACGTTGGCCACGATGAGGCCGGCGAGTGCGGTGCCGTAGTTCGAGTAGGAGGTCTGCTTGCCTGGTGGGTTCACCCGCTTGGGCTGAAAGCGCTTCATGGCTTCCGCGAGAGGGAAGGACCGTTCCGGATCGCTGATGATCAGGTAGCCCATGCCGCCCTCTTCGAAGCCCGGGGTGTGAGTCATGATGTGCCGCAAGGTGATCGGCTCGCCAAAAGCCTCTTTGATCTGGAAGGTCTGCAGATAGGTGTTGACGTCGGTGTCGAGATCGAGCTTGCCCTGCTCGACTTGCTGCATGACCGCCACCCACGTGAACAGCTTCGAGACTGATCCCGGCCGAAACAGGGTCCGATCGGCAACCACCGGCGTCTGCTGGTCCACGTCCTCGAAGCCGTACCCCTTGGCTAGCAGAAGCTCGCCACCGCGCATGATCGCGACGGTCCCCGACGGGCTGTTGTTGTTTTTCATCAAGGGGCCGACGACGCCGTCCACGAACAGCTCGACGAGAGCCGGATCGTCGAGGGGGGAAACCGGGACGTCGGCGGGAACGTCGTCAGAGGCCGAAACGCTCACAGCAGCGAGGAGAGTGAGCGCGATGAGGATGATGCCGACTCGGGAGGTGGCGTTGGACTTCATGACGGGTCTCCATCCGGCCGAGACGGACTCAGCGCAGAGCACGGAGCCAGTTGCTGGCGCGCGTGGTGGGTTCGCGTGGGCCAAGGCAGAAGAAACGGGTAGAACGGGTACCGAGACTCCGAGACTATCGTTTCCGTGCGTCCGGGCTGAGATCCTGTGACGGGTCCACTAGACTTCGTTCATGGTCCAGACGCTTCGTGCACCGCGCCGGACTTCGCGTGCCGCCATCCTCGACGCCGCGGCCTACGTTTTTGCTCAGAACCCCGGGGCGCCACTCAGCGAGGTGGCCGAACGTGCGGGGGTGGGGCGGGCAACGCTGCACCGACACTTTCCGTCTCGAGACGACTTGATTCGAGTTCTCTGCCTGGAGTCGATCGAGGCCATCGACGAGGCGGTGGCTCCGATTCGGGGAAAGGCCAACACCGCCAGCCAGGATCTGCTGCAGCGTCTCGAAGTGATCGTGCCGCTGGGAGATCGCTACCACTACCTCCACGCCGAGGCGTGGCGGGCTGCTGACGATCCTCTGGTGTCCAAGCTCTACGAAGAAGAGCTGGAGAGCCTAGGCGCGCTGGTCGACTCCCTGAAGAAGGAGGGCGCCATCGCGAGCGACGTGCCGACCCGTTGGGCGGTCGCCGTGCTCGACTCTTTGATCTGGACGACCTGGTCGCAGGTGCAGGCCGGTACGGTGAGCCGTCAGGACGCCGCCCGACTGGCTCACCGAACGCTTCTCGAAGGTCTTGGATCGTAAGCCGTCGGTCAGTCGCCCGTCGACGAAGCTTCGAGCTTGCTCTGCAGGCGGCGACTATCGGGAAAACGCTCGGCTCCTCGCTGCCAAACGTCGTGCGCATTCTCTGATTGGCCCATGGCGGTGAGAACGTCGCCCAGGTTGACGTAGGTCAGTGCATGTTCCCTTGGAGATTCGTCCGACTGCTCCTGCAACTCGATGAGCTTGCGGAACTCGGCAGCAGCCTCCTCCCAGAGCCCTGCGTCCTCCGGTGCCCGCCGCAAGGCATTGGCCTTGTTGAAGCGGGCGCCCCAGTGAGTGGGGTCGACAGCAAGCGCTCGGTCGAAGGCCTTGGCTGCCGCAGCGCGGAGATCTGCCCTGCCTTCGTTGGAGATACTCGTGGCGATCGACGAGAGCAACATCAGACCGTGTTGAGCGTGAGCTTCTGCGGAGCCCTGCTGGTCGGCCGCCGCCGCGAACCGCTCGATCA
>JANQPS010000633.1 GCA_028285365.1 Thermoanaerobaculia bacterium
CGAGCCATGTCCTGGATCGTGAGCGGCCTCGACGTCTTGCCCGAGAGCGCTGCCCTCTCCTACAGCCTTGGCGAAGGACATCGCCTGCGGGCGATGCAGCTCGACGGAGCAGCACGTACCACCGCCCTCGAGCGAGCTCGTGCCGCCTACAGTCACGCGGTCGACGTGGGCTCTGGCCAGACGGAAGGCGACTTGGCACGCGCTCGACTTCGCGAGCTCCTGCAGGCCACCGAGAGCGACAACGAGCTGCCATAGCCGTCGCGACAATCTCATCTCAAGCTGAGTGCCTAGAGTAGTCAGCTCCCTCGTTCTGTTACCGCATCTTCTTGCGACGACTGCGCCACGCAGTCCCAACGCCAACCGGCGTCGATCGCGAGGACACGAATCAGCGGATTCGCGTTAACGAAGTCCGCGTTCGTCCGTTGAGGTGGGTATCAGCGTTCTCGTATGCGGTTGCTCTGCATACTCCTGGTCACAACTCGAGGAGGATCTTCATGGAACAGCTATCCGGCATGTTGGGTGTTACCGCGATGTTCCTGATCATCGGCTGGGTGATTCGGTCGATCGTCAGTGCCAACAAGGAGGAGAAGATCGCGGAGCTGCAGGCTCAACTTCATGGCCGCGTGCTCGATCGTTGCCAGTCCAGCAGCGAGATCGAGAGCTACCTCAACTCCGGGCTCGGCGACTCCCTCCGCGTGAGCTCCGTCACTGAGCGCGGCGTCACCCTCAACAAGGTGCTCTCGTCGTTGCGATCGTCCGTCGTCCTGGTGTCGTTTGGCGCAGCGCTCCTGCTCATGCGCAATACGATCGCGGACCCGTCGGCGCAAGAAGGGTTTGTGGTCTTTGGCGGTCTTGCACTCGCACTCGGGTTCGGTTTCCTCGTGGCCTCGCTGTTGTCGTATGTGCTCTCCAAGAACTGGGGTCTGCTGGAGGGGGCACAACATCCGTCGAAGCTCACAGTCCCGGCCGACTCATAGAGTTAGCGGATCTCGCCCTTGAACGACTCCGAGTTCGAGGCTTTCTACACGCGGGTAGCGCCGAGGGTGCGTGCCTATCTGGTGCGAAGCGTCGGGCGGCTCTCGCTGGCAGACGATCTCATGCAGGAGGCCTTCTTCCGTTTCCTACGGTCTGGCTTCGAAGGAGAAGGCGAAGAAGAACGGCGACGCTACCTTTTCCGAATCGCCACAAATCTGACCCGCGATCACTTTCGCTCCCCTGAGTCTGCCGAGAGTCAGGTCACACACCACCCCAGCGCTGAGCGAGGCGACGACCTACAAGAAGGCAGGTCGCAGGAGCGCCTGGACCTCGCCCGAGCGCTCGCGCAGCTGGGACAGCGCGACCGCCAGATGTTGTGGCTCGCACACGCGGAAGGCTTGAGCCATCGGGAGCTGGCTCGAGTCTTCGACCTCGAGGAAGGCTCATCACGAGTACTACTCCATCGCGCCCGCAGGCGCCTCGAAGACCTCCTGACCTCGGACACTCTCCAATCCGCGCGCTGCTCGCGTTGAGCCAGTGCTTCGACCGATCGACCACACCTTCTCCTCCGGCCCTTCTGGAGCTCCACATGTCTGATCTCGAGGACTACCTGGCAAGCGACTCGCTGGACGCGGCGTTCGCGCGCGAAGCTCGTGAGCTCGAGCAACAGCTCGCGAGTACGCCACTGCCTTCGCCGAAGGACATTCTGGACCACGCACGAGACAAGGCGGTAGAGCGCATCGCTCACAAGGCTCGTCGCAGGAGGCTTGCTCTGCTGCCTCTTCGACTCGCTCCACTGCTCGTCACCACATCTTTCCTGGCGCTGAGTTTCCCGATGGATCTCAGCAAGCGTCTTCTCGCCTCAGAGCTGTCCGCCACAGTGCTCCAAGCCATGAGCGGAGTCGGCATTCTGGGAAGTGACGCGCTCGTCGGCGCCGTTGCGCTGGTCGTCGCCATGGTGCTGGGCGTCGCATGTCTGAGCATTCAGGAGTCCTGGTCGTCCTGGTCCTAGTCGGTAAGTCGATACGATCGTGTCATCCCACAACCACCTACAACCACGATCGTCAGGCCTGTTCTCGGAGTTGCTGCCGCACTTCTAGGCTTCTCCTGTGCCGTCCCAGAATCACCGGCGAAACCGCAAATCCCGGTAGCGAGAGGCGAGCTGCGTCTCGAGCCATGCACCTACTCGGCTGGCGAGATCGAGTACGCGGCCGAATGCGGCTGGATCGGAGTGCCCGAGAACCGCGCCGCCGCGGATTCCCGCACCCTCCAACTGCCCGTCCTGCGAATCCACTCCACAGGTGATGCCAGCCTCGAGCCCATCTACTTTCTTGCGGGCGGACCGGGTCAGAGCAACCTGACCTTCACGCGCGTCGCCGGGTTGATCGATCGACACGACATCGTTCTCGTCGGCTACCGGGGGGTCGACGGGCCTGTCCGCCTGGAATGCCCGGAGTACCGGGCCGTCCTGCGGGATCCGCCAGCCCGCCTCCTCGGTCAGGAGACCTGGGAGGCTTCAGCTGCTGCCTACTCGAGCTGCGCCGCACGTCTGCAATCGGAAGGTGTCGACCTGGCGGGCTACACGGTCACCGAGACGATCGACGACTTCGAGGCTGCCCGGCGCGCCTGGAGTGACGGTCCCGTCAACACTCTCAGCCAGAGTTACGGCACTCGCCTGGCTCTGATCTGGGCCTGGCGCTACCCGGAGTCGCTCCATCGTTCTGCACTGATCAGCGTCAACCCGCCAGGCCACTTCATCTGGTACCCGGACATGATCGAGCAGCAGCTCGCCCACTATTCGTCGCTGTGCGCCGCCGACTCCGAGTGTTCGGCGCGAACCACGGACCTGTCGGCGGCGATGAGCAGGGTGAGTCGGGACATGCCCGACGGCTGGCTGTTTTTCCCGATCAAGCGCGACAACGTGCTGATGTCGACGTTCATGATGCTCTACCACACCACCACCGCGCCTCAGATCCTCGATGCCTGGCTGGACGCGGACGAAGGGGACGCCAGCGGCCTCGCCGTCTTGTCGCTGATGGCCGAGATCCTCTTCCCGTCCGCCCCCATGGTCTGGGGGGAGTCGGTCGCAAAGGTCACGAGCACCGACTACGTCTACGAGTCGGGGAACGACGCTCTGCGCGAGTGGCTGCCCGAAGACACGATTCTCGGAGCCCCCATGACACCCATGGGGTTCGCCGGCGCCAAAGGCTGGCCGGTCCACCCG
>JANQPS010001104.1 GCA_028285365.1 Thermoanaerobaculia bacterium
CTCGGACTGTTCGCATCGCGGAGTGCGTGGAAACGGTTCAGGAGCCGCATTCAAACGAGCTTCGTCGTCGCCTACAGAGCCGACAACTGGGTCCACGAGCTACTGCTCACCCTTGGTCTGCTCACTCTCGCACCGGCCAGCATCGGCGCGCTGGCGAAACTCGTGTTTGCCAATCCAGCAACTTCAGCCGGGGTCTTCCTCGTGCTCGTGAGCGCAGTGTGGGTCTACGAGCTCGCCTACCTCTACATGCTCAACCGCTACGAAGCCCGAAACGGACCGCTCGAGGTGAAGTGGTTCCACGACCGTAGCTCGATGGGCCAGGAAGGCCTCGTTGGTCGCGAGCTTCGAACCAGTAAACCATGTAATCCTCGAGGTCAGGTCCTCATCGGCTCCGAGCGCTGGACAGCACGATCTTTCGATGGTTCCACCATCCCGGCCGGAGAGCTGGTGCGAGTTCGCAGCGTCGAGGGAATCATCCTGATCATCCAGCCCATCAACGAAGAGCTAGCCAGCGTGGAGACTGGGCGCTCGTAGCGGCTCACGGCAAGAGGCTGCCAGTTCTGCCAGTTCGTCTCGAGCCCTCACTCGATCATCTGAAACAGCGCCTCGATCCCCAGTCGCTGGTTGATCTGTCGTTCGCCGTAGCCGGTCTTGCAGGTCAGCCGTGTCGCGTTGTCACCGTCGATCGACCATGTACAGACCATGTTGAGGGTAGCGGGGTCGCGCTCCGTTCGTGCGTAGCGAAAGCGCAGGCTCAGGCGTCTGTCGACTCCACCGCAGTTCTGCAGCCACGCCGTCCCCCGAGTGGCTTGTCCGTTCACGGTCCGTGCTGCGACAAACGCGCCCTCGCGCCACCGGAGCTCGACGGTCCCACCGTACGTCGAGTCGCTGTCGGGTAGGCGACCGACGATCTCGTAGCGCCCGCCCAGGAACGGGTAGTCCTCCCCACTCGCCTCCACTTGGGGGCACTGGGCAACGCCGACATCCACCGCGCTCAAAACAAACGACACTCCGAACAGCCACCACTTGAACGCGCTCATCGAAGCCGTCTCCCGTTCTTGAAAACCATCTCTACGAAGAAAAGGGCGAAATCGATCAGGCCGTTGCGGACCACGTGTCCGCTCGACTCGATCGAGCCCGGAACCACGTGGATCGGCGCCCGCCGATCACTTGGGCTCTCGCCACCAGGGACACCGAGCTTCCGGGCCCATCAGCCCCAATCCGATCGCCCGAGGACCAGGACGTTCACGAGCGGCACCTTGGAATTCGTCGCCTGCTCGAACCGCCCCGCGACCTACCCTCCCAAACACTCGACCAGCCGCTGCACTTCCGGAGTCCGGAACGTCTGTCGGTCACGACGTTCAAGCCCTTCGTCCGGGCGATGCGGGTCGATGGTCCAACGGCCTCGACTCGCTTTCGTCTCTCTTGTCTCTCTGCAGCTCTCCCGAGTTCGCTCTGCGGCACTCTGAAGCACGAGGCGAGCAGCGCATTCAGCTCGTTTCGCTATCGTCACCAGATGACCTCTTCTCGTGCAGGACCTACGCTTTGCGTTCCGATCGCTTCGCCGTCGGCCAGGCGGAACACTGGTCCTGGTGCTCACTGCTGGCGTCGCGATTGGTGCCGCTACCGCCACCTTCGATCTCGCCAACCTGGTCTCCTGGAGGCCACTCCCCAGCGCCGAGTTCTGGATCTATCTAGCGGTGGCGAGCGTTCTCCTGAGCGCGGGCCTCGCTGCGACGTTCCTGCCCGGCCGTCGAGCCTCACGGCTCGATCC
>JANQPS010001113.1 GCA_028285365.1 Thermoanaerobaculia bacterium
CGCAGCAGCCACCGGCGGTCGACGGGTATCCCTTCGTCGTCGGTGGCGCGTCTGACACCTCGAGGAGCAGAACCGGGATCGTCGACGATGTCGAGTAGAGACGCACCGAGCTCGACGCCGCAAGCCGCAGAAGCCCTCCCGGTCGCAGCCAAGGTGTCGCATTCGAGGATGTGAGCCACAGCTTCGTGGAGCAGCACGGCCGCGGCCGCGGGGCCGAGAATCACCGTGCACGTCTCCGCAACCGGTGGCTCAGCCTCGCGCGCCCTGAAGAGATTCGACAAGGCGCGAGCCACCTGCATCTCCGAATCGTCGAGCGATTCGAGGAGTACGCCGTAGCGGCCACCGGGAACAGCCGCCTCGACCGAATAGAACGTCTCGGCCTGTGGATCGGGTACGAGTCGATCACCGATCACCTGGATCCAGCGCCTATGACGCGACACGTCGAGGCGCATCGGAAAGCCCACCCGCAGCTCTCTCAGAGCTGCCTCGACTCCAGCGGGATACGCCAGGAGCTCCGCGGGAGCTTCGAAATCGGCCCAGGGTCCGAACACCAGATCATCGATCACCAACGGGGCGCTCGGCTGCCGACGAGCGACCTGGCGACAAGCACTCAGGAAGCTCTCGGTGTCGAGCAGGTCTCGACTGCCGAGCCACGAACGTTCGTCGTAGAGACGAACACCAAATCCCTCCTCGCGCCGCAGCCGCGGGACCATTGGCAGCTCGGCTTTCGAGTCGCGCCCGATTCCGCAGACCTCGATGCGCTCGAAGAAGGCATCGACAAACGACCGGTCGCCCGTTCTCACTCGAGCCAGGGCTCTAGCGATCGCGCTGCGGTCGAACTGTGGCGAGAAACACCCCTGGACCGACTCTGTCGCTCCGGCCTCCTGGCCGGGTTCGATCACTCTCGAGCTCACCGCCGGATTGTAGCGGCCGGCCACCTCGAGCACGTCGATCGACTGGCCAGCGGACCGCAGGAGGTCGATCTCTGTGATAGGAAATCCAGCTCTCACAGCATCGTCCGCTGACCGAGCCAGTACGAGCTCGACTCGCGGAGACCTAGTATTCTGCCGAGACCACCCATGACGACCTCTCACGAGTCCAAACAGCAAGAGCTCCGAGACCGGCTTGCCGCCGCGCACGAAGGTGGCGGCGAAGCGCGCCGGCAACGCCAACACGAGGCCGGCAAGATGACCGCCCGCGAGCGGGTCGAGACCCTGCTCGACCCGGGGAGCTTCGTCGAGACCGACGCCCTGGTGACTCACCGCTGCACCGACTTCGGCATCGAAGGGCAACGCATTCCCGGTGATGGCGTCGTGTGCGGCTCTGGCCGAATCGACGGTCGCCTCGTCTACGTCTTCGCGCAGGATTTCACCGTCTTCGGAGGCACGCTGTCAGAGACCAACGCCCGCAAGATCTGCAAGGTGATGGACCTGGCCGTCGAGAACGGCGCGCCGGTGATCGGGCTCAACGATTCCGGAGGCGCGCGCATTCAGGAGGGTGTCGCCTCGTTGGGTGGCTACGCCGACATCTTCCTGCGCAACACCCTGTCTTCTGGTGTGGTGCCACAAATCAGCGCGATCATGGGACCGTGCGCGGGCGGTGCCGTCTATTCGCCAGCGATCACCGACTTCATCATGATGGTCGACGAGACCAGCTACATGTTCGTGACCGGCCCGGACGTCATCAAGACCGTGACGCACGAGGAGGTCACCATGGAGGAGCTCGGCGGCGCGCGCTCACACGCCACCAAGAGTGGCGTCTCGCACTTCACGGTTCCGAGTGACGCTGCGTGTCTCCTGAAGATCCGGGAGCTCCTGTCGTTCCTTCCCAGCAACAACGTCGATGACCCGCCCCTGGGGCCCACGAGCGACGATCCGGAGCGCGAAGACCCCGAGCTCGACGAAGTCGTGCCAGCCGATCCGAACCGTCCCTACGACATCCGCGACGTCATCCACCGCGTCGTCGACGATGGCAAGCTGCTCGAGGTCCATGCCGACTACGCTCGCAACATCGTGGTCGGCTTCGCACGCATGAACGGCCGCTCCGTGGGAATCGTGGCCAACCAGCCCAACTATCTGGCCGGGGTCCTGGACATCGACGCGTCTCTCAAGGGCGCGCGATTCGTGAGGTTCTGCGACGCCTTCAACATCCCTCTCGTGACGTTCGAAGACGTGCCTGGCTTCCTGCCCGGCACTCAGCAGGAGTTCGGCGGCATCATCAAACACGGCGCCAAACTGCTCTATGCCTTTGCCGAGGCCACGGTCCCCAAGATCACCGTCATCACACGCAAGGCCTACGGAGGTGCGTACTGCGTCATGGCGAGCAAGCACATTCGCACCGACGTCAATCTCGCCTACCCGACGGCCGAGATTGCAGTCATGGGTCCCGAGGGAGCCGTCAATATCCTCTACCGACGCGAGCTCCGCGACGCGGGTGATGGCCTCGAAGCTCTGAGGGCGGAGAAGGTCGAGGAGTATCGAAACAAGTTCTCCAATCCTTACGTCGCAGCCGAGCGCGGCTACGTCGACGCGGTCATCCAGCCGCGAAGAACCCGCCCGGAGATCATCCGCGCTCTCGCCCAGCTCGAGGGAAAGCGGCAGGCCGTCCCGGCCAAGAAGCACGGCAACCTACCGCTCTAGCGAAGTCTCCGCCGTTTCGAAGTCGAGTACCGCAACACGCCGCGCAACGACGACCAACGACGACCAACGACGACAGAGAGAGTCAGTAACCCTCTTCGTCCGACGAGACGGTTTCCCTCGACGTCGCTCCCAAGCGACGAGCGTAGTCGTCGTCACCGAGCTCCAGCCCTCGAACGAGCGCCTGGGCATCTCGGTCGACCGCAATGTGCAGCTCGGGGACTTCGAGCATTCGAAAGCCACCCGCGACCTGATACAGCGGACCCTCGACGCGGCCCGGCAGCAAAACTCCGGCATCACCCTCCAGTCTGAGCTGCCCGTCCTGCTGAACGATCTGCAGGCGACCTCGATCACTCTGATAGCGACCCGAAACGGCGCGCGCAACGCCGTCGCCGACACTGGCCGGCACGACGATTTCCGGCCCCTTGTGGTCCCACCCGTGGTGCTGAGCAGCCGCTCGATACACCTCTCGCGCCAGCGAGAGACCTCGGCCACCACTGGTCAGGATGACCGCACCGGAGCGCGTTGCGCTATCGAACCGCAGCAGCGCGCTCCGATCGCTGTGACCAAAACGCCCCTCACCGTGCACATCGAAGCCCAGTCCATGGGCACCGAGGCGCGGTCGAAGAATCTCCTCGACCACGCCTGACTCGAACACGGTACCTTCCGATCCGACCGAGCGCATCAGCTCCAGACCGAGCCGGGCGAGGTCCTCGGCGGTCGTCGAAAGGCCCGCGTGAACGACCCGCCAAGGCGCGAGCGTCGACGGCTCAGCCAGCGATCGACCCCAACGGTCATGCGGTCCCAACGCCCCGCTTGCGGCACCGTCCTGCGAAAACCGCGTGCTCCTCATCCCGACCGGTTCGAACAGGAGATCCATCATCGCGTCCTGCAAACTGCTCGACGAGATCGCATCCTCGATCAGCCGCTGCAAGACGAGACTCTCCGCCTCCGAGGACCGTCTCCTCAGCCCCGGACGTACGTCGATCCTGAGTGACGCCAACGCAGTTTCGAGATCGGCTGCGCCGCCAAGGTCCACGGGCCCCAGGCCACTGGTTCCGGCAAGCGCTCGCTCCACTGTCAGGGAGTCGGCGTGAGGCGAGCTCGTTGCGCTGGAGAGACGATCGCCGAGCCGATCGTCCAGCTCCACGAGGTCGCGCTGCACCAGCAACATGATGGCCGGTCCGAGGACCACCCGC
>JANQPS010001117.1 GCA_028285365.1 Thermoanaerobaculia bacterium
TGATCGAGATCTGGACCGACGTCGACGGCGTACTGAGCGCCGACCCGCGCCTCGTCCCCGAGGCTCACTCGATTCCGAGCTTGAGCTTCGAAGAGCTCCTGGAGCTCTCGCACTTCGGTGCCAAGGTGGTCTATCCGCCCACCATTCAACCGGCTCGTCGAGCTCGAGTGCCTCTGGTCATCCGCAACACCTTGAACCCCGAGTTTCCCGGTACCGTCATCGACGAGACCTCGAGTCGGCCTGATCCTCAACACCCCGTTACCGGGGTCACCTCGATTTGTGACGTCACCCTGCTTCGAATCGAGGGCGCGGGAATGCTCGGCGTTCCGGGAACCGCAAAACGGCTGTTCGGCGCCCTCGCTCGTCACGACATCAGCGTCATCTTGATCTCCCAGGCTTCGAGTGAGCACTCGATCTGCTTCGCCGTGGAACCGGGTTCCGTCGAGATCGCCAAGTCGGCAATCGACGACGAGTTTGCGGTCGAGCAAAGCCAAGGAAGCCTCTCCGATCTCGTCATCGAGCCCGGCCAGTGCGTGTTGGCAACCGTTGGAGAAGGCATGCGCGAACGGCCGGGAATCGCGGCGCGCCTGTTCCAGATCCTTGGTCGACGCGCGATCAACGTCAGGGCGATCGCGCAAGGTTCTTCCGAGCTCAACATTTCCGTGGTGCTCGACGGCGACGACGAACAGCGTGCGCTGAGGGCCATTCATGACGCCATGTTCCGTGACGAAGGCGAGACCCTCAGGATCGTCGTTGCAGGTGTCGGCGGAGTGGGCGGCACCCTGCTCGAGCAGATCGAGGCCGTCAGGGATCGGTTGCCCCACCTCGAGGTGTGTGGGGTTCTCGATTCGAAGCGACAGGTCTTGAGTGAACATCACCTGGACCATCCCACAAGAGCCGGTGTCGCCGACTGGAAGACATGGCTCGAGGAGCACGGCGAGCCCAACGACCCCGACGAGCTCCTGGCGTGGCTCAGCGAGCACACGGGCGCCAGGGCCTTCGTCGACTGCACGTCGAGCTCCGCTCTGACTCGGCTCTATGAGCCGCTGCTCGCCAACGGCATCAGCGTCGTCGCCGCCAACAAGCTCGCGTTCTCGAGCTCTCTCGCCGACTATCGCCAGATCTTCGCTGCACGGCGCTCGGCACACCGGGGCCTCTACTACGAAACCACCGTGGGCGCGGGCCTCCCGGTGCTGCATACGCTGCGCTCCCTGATCGAGTCCGGGGACAAGGTCCTCAAGATCGAAGGGCTCTTATCGGGGACCCTCAGCTTCGTTCTCGATTGCCTCCGCCAAGGCGAACCGCTCAGCCAGGTGGTTCGCAAGGCCTTCGACGAAGGGTTCACCGAGCCCGATCCGCGCGAGGACCTCTCCGGCAACGACGTCGGCCGGAAGCTCCTGATCCTGGCGCGCGAGAGCGGGCTCGATCTGGAACCTGCCGACGTCGCGATCGAGCCTCTGGTGAGAGTTGGCCACTCCGATGCGACGCTGGACGAATTCTGGAATCTCCTGCCCTCGAGTGACTCCGCTTTCGCAGAGAAGCTGAACGCCGCCGCAAGCCGACAGACGACTCTCGCCTATCTCGCGACGCTCGATCAGGAAGGGGCGAGAGTTGCGCTCGAAGACGTTCCACTCGACCACCCCGCCGCCACGGTACGCGGCACCGACAACCTCATCGTCGTCACGAGTGAACGCTATCCAGACGGCCTGGTGATCCGAGGCCCGGGCGCAGGCAAGGACGTCACGGCCGCCGGCGTGCTCGCCGATCTCATCCGCGCTCATTCCGAGAACTCTCTTCGCTCGTCGTTTGCGCTGCCCGAGATCGCTCGCTCCACTTCGCCAGGAGGAGGCTCGGATTGAGCTTTGAGGTTTCAGTCTTCGCACCGGCGTCCGTGTCCAACGTGGCCTGTGGATTCGACGTATTCGGCTTCGCCATCTCCGGCCTCGGGGATCTCGTGCGAGTCCGTCGCTCGAGCGACTCGGGCCCCTCTCTCGTCATCTCCGACGTCACCGGCGACGACGGTCTGCTACCGCGCGAGCCAGACCGCAACACGGCGGGGCGCGCCGCGGCAGCAGCCATGAAGGCGCTTGGAATCGACTTCGGGATCGAGCTCGAGATTCACAAGCAGATGCCCATCTCGAGCGGCCTAGGCTCCAGTGCGGCCAGCGCGGCCGGCGCCGCCGCGGCGGTCGCGATCCTCGCCCGCAACGAGAGCGAAAAATCCATCGACCGATGCCAGCTCATCAACAGTGCGCTCGACGGTGAACAGCTCGCGAGCGGAGGGCGACACGCCGACAACGTCGCGCCGTCCCTTCTAGGCGGCTTCGTGCTGGTCCGGAGCCTCGACCCCGTACCCGATGTCATCGAGATACACCCTCCTTCGTGGCTCTCTTGTGCACTGATCCTCCCGGACCTCAGTATCGATACGCGGGGTGCCCGCGAGCGACTCGGCGACACCGTGAGTCTGTCTAGCGCGATCAAACAGTGGGCGAACACCGCAACTCTGTCGTTGGCGCTCGAGCGAGGCGACGCCGACATGGCTCGGCGAGCTCTCGTCGATCACATCGCGGAGCCGGTTCGCAAGGACTCGGTGCCAGGCTTCGAGGATGTCCAGAAGGCCGCTCTGAGCGCTGGCGCCCTGGGATGTTCTCTGTCTGGTAGCGGTCCGGCATTGTTTGCGCTGTGCCGAGACGAGACCGAGGATCTCTCCGAAACCAAGAGTGTCGCGACTGCCATGAGTGAAGCACTCCTGCGTGGAGGAGGCTGCGACAGCCGACCGCTGGCGACTCGAGTGGCCACCCGGGGCGCCGCGGTCGACCTCGACCTGAGCTAGGAGCAGCCATGCTGTTCACGAGCACCACTGGGAAGAGTCCCGCAGCGACCTTGTCCGAGGCACTTTTTGCAGGCCTGGCCCCTGACGGCGGTCTCTACCAACCCGAGCGGCTCGATCCCTTTACCGAAGACGAGGTTGCCGATCTCGTTTCGGCACCCCTCTCGACCAGCGGGCCGCGAGTCATGAAACGACTTCTCGGCGATGCACTCGAGCTCTCGGCCATTCGCGAGATCGTCAACGACGCCCTCGACTTCGAGATCCCCCTTCGTGAGATCGAGCCAGAGATCGGCTCCCTCGAACTGTTCTGGGGCCCGACGCTGGCCTTCAAGGACGTGGGCGCACGCTTCATGGCCAGGCTCATGGCAAGGCTGCTGCCGAGCGCAGGTCTCGACGGACGCAAACTGACCATTCTCGTGGCGACGAGCGGCGATACCGGGAGCGCGGTGGCTCACGCATTCTGGCGCCTACCCGAGTTCCGGGTGGTCGTGCTGTTCCCGAGAGGCCATGTGTCCGAAGCTCAACAGAAACTCTTCTCGACCCTCGGCGACAACGTCCACGCGGTGGCCGTCGACGGCGTCTTCGACGATTGCCAGCGCCTCGTCAAGGCGGCGTTTGCCGATCATGACCTTCGCGAGCGCCGGCCTCTCGCCTCGGCCAACTCCATCAACATCGGTCGACTCCTCCCGCAGTCGCTCTACTACTTCCACCTCTGTCATCTCCACGAGCGCGCAGCCAACGAGCGCTCGGAGGCTTCCCGGCCGCTCTGGGTCGCAACTCCAAGTGGCAACTTCGGGAATCTCACCGCAGGACTGATCGCCAAGCGCCTTGGCGCGCCCATCGCTCGATTCATCGCGGCCACCAACGTCAACGACATCGTACCCACGTACCTGCAGACCGGCGACTTCGCACCACGAGCGTCGACCGCGACCCTCTCCAACGCCATGGACGTCGGGAACCCGAGCAACTTTCATCGGATGCTCGCGCTCTACGACGAAGACCTGGGGCGAATGCAGGCCGACATCGACGGTGCGCGCTTCACAGACGAAGACACCGTGGCGGCAATGCGTACCGTTCACGAGAAGACCGGAATCGTTCTCGACCCGCACGCGGCCGTTGGTTGGCTCGGGATCTCCGGCGCCCTGCGTCAGCATCGCCAGGCGCACGGTTCTGATTCCGACCAGTCGCCCGTTGGGGCATTTCTTGCAACGGCCCATCCCGCCAAGTTCGCCGACGTCGTCGAAGACGCGATCGGCACCTCCATCGAGCTGCCGGAGGCGATCCGCAGCTGTCTCGCTCTACCAGAGTCCGTGACGACCATCGACCCCTCGAACGAGGCGCTCGCCGAGTTCCTCGCGGGGCTGCCGCAATCCTGATTCAGTGTCCTGATCCAGAGCCCTGATCGAGGGTCCTGATCAGACCGTCCTGACCGAGCCGCGGGCCGACAGTCGTCAGCCCACGGCGAGGCGCCACGCCAGGCGGGTGGCTGAAGGCACTGCAGCTCGCCACGGTCTGGCAGCGCGCACGTGCAGCGCGATCAGTCCGTCGAACAGCCGCTCGTCTTGCTGCAGAGCCACCAGCGCCCGCCGTCGCAGCCGGCGAGACCTGGACATCAGAAGGACGAGGCGCGTGATGGCATCGGGAACCAATCGGTCTCGTCGCCAAGCCCTGGCGTAGGGCCTCAGGCTGTCTCGATGGAGGCTCTCAGCGAGTGCCTCGGCTTGATGAAAGCTCAAGGCGAGGCCCTCGCCGGTGATCGCATCCACGTATCCGGCGGCATCACCCACGAGTGCCAGTCGCCCCGTGACCGGTCGCCTCACCTTTTGCAGAAACGGTCCCGCGCCCGCAGGGCGACTCGTAGGAGTGGCATCCTCGAGCCAGGCTCGCAACCTCGGAAAGTGACCGAGCAACTCGGCAAAACGGGGCCTGAGCCCGTGACGACGATCGCACAGCAAGGCGACACCCACTTCCCGCTCCCCGATCGGGGTCACGTAGGCCTCACAGCCGTCAGACCAGTGCACCTCGACTCGGCTTGGAACCCGCTGGACCCGAAAGTGTTGTCGGACACCGTAGCGTTCGCCGGTACGGCGCTTCGCGAGCCCCGCCCAGGACCGGACCCGAGAATGAAGTCCGTCAGCCCCAACCACCCAGCGTCCTCGAACGATCTCTTCAGCGCCATCTTCTCGATCGCGAACCGCTTGGCAGCGGACCCAGGCATCGGTCTTGGAGGTACCTAGTCGCGTGACGCGTCTGCCGAACTCGACTCGGGCTCCGAGCTCGAGCGCGCGCTCGGTGAGGCATTCGTGGAGCTGCGTCCGGCGAAGGCCTAGACCGGCTCTCACGGGAAACTCCGAAGACGCATCGACGTCGTAGGTCTCGTCGAGATACCGAATCCCAGACAACGGGTGCCCGCTACGCAGTCGCACCCCCCAGCACTCGAGCTGCTCGACGGCATCCGGCATCAGGCCCTCGCCACACGCCTTGTCGGCTCCTGGCGACCTGGCGTCGACGACTCGGACGCTCAAGCCGCGTAGCGAGCAGGCGATCGCCGCAGCCAGACCCGCCGGACCGCCACCGACCACGACGACGTCGACCGTCGACCTCGCCGCTGCGTCCCTGGACCGCCGGTCGTGTTGGCTCACGAGCTCTCGCTCCCCATCGACCCATCGATCCGCGTATCAGACGACACACCCTTCGCACCATCCAACGACGCCGTCGGTGCACCTCGTTGCGCAGACGATGGTCTTCCGAAGAGCTCCCGGGCCTCGGATCGACGAAGTTTCCCCGAAGAGGTTCGAGGCAACGATCCGGCCTCGAGAAACCGCACGTGATCGACTCGCAGGCCGGTCGCCACCAGCACCGCCTGGCGACAGATCTCCGCGACACCTGCGTCAGGGCACGCGTTGGCATGGAGCTCCGCAAGGACGATCAGCTCCTCACGCTCACCGTCCTCGAGCAACAGCGACGTTGCGGCCACGCCGCCGGTACGCACGAAGTCCAGTGCTTCCACCGCGGCCTCGATCGGCTCGGCCGCCCAGTTCGCGCCGCTGAGCACGATCATGTCCTTGTCGCGGCCAACGATCCACAGTTCTTCATCCCAGACGAAACCACGGTCGCCGGTGTCGAGCCAGCCGTCCCGGAGAACCTCGCGGTCCAGATCGGGTCGTTCGAAGTAGCCGTTCATCAGCGACGGCCCGCGCGCCCAAACCTGGCCCACCTCACCCCACGCTGCGGCAGCCCCCGAATCGTCTCGAATCTCTACGGCAAACCCCGACACCGGACGACCCACACTGACCAACGTCCTCGTCGATCGGCGATCCTCCGTCACGACTCGACCTCGAGCGAGCTCGTCCCCACAGAAGGCCTGCGACCGGGGCACGCGCTCGAGATCGGAGAAGGTGACCGCCAATGCCGCCTCGGCGAGGCCATACACCGGGGTCATGGCTCGTGCCGAGAAGCCCCATGGCGCGAAGCGCTCACTGAAAGCCTCGATGACTGCCGGAGCCACACACTCGGCGCCGTTGAGGGCGGTCGTCCAACGACTGAGGTCCACATCCTCGAGCTGATCGTCTGTGATGTGACGAACGCAGTGAGAGAAGGCAAAGCTCGGCGCCGGCGACACGGTCGCACCGTAACGGGCTATGGTTCGCAGCCACGCTCCGGGTCGAGCAACGAAGTACTCTGGTGGCAATAGCGTCAGGTTGGCGGCACGCAGTAGAGCCGGCCACACGCAGCCGATCAGACCCATGTCGTGGTAGAGCGGCAACCAGCTGACGCCTGACTGTTCCTGGTCCGGCGCATCCGGCCAGAAGCCCGAGAGGATTTGCGCTTGCTGCATCAGCGCGTCGTGCGAAAGCGCCACCGGCTTGGGGTCGCCCGTCGAGCCCGACGAGAACTGGATCAGTCCGAGCCCTCGAGGGTCGACTCGTTCGCGGTCCAAGCGAAGACCGGTAGGTGACGAGGTGCTGAGCACGTCGAGCGCAGCGAGACCGAGACCGGGACGAGCCCCCGCTGCAACGCTCGACAGGAGCGACTTCATGACTCCTTCGACCAAGATCAGGCGTGCCCCGACCGCCGTCACGAGGACCGCCATGCGCTTCGCATCGTCACCACGCGCCGCCAGGCGACCTGGGGGATAGAGAGGAACGGGAACGGCGCCCAGCACCTGACAGGCGAACAGCGCGCGGAAGAAGTCGTAGCCCGTTCGATAGACCAGAGCCACACGGTCCCCTGGCTCGACGCCGACACTCGCAAGGTTGGCCGCGTCCACTTCTACGTCTTCGGCCAGACGAGCCCAGCTGTAAAAGGTCGCACGTTCGCGACGATCGATGAAGCGGACTCCATGGGTTTGCGCCCGGGCGCCCCTGCCTGCCTGCTCGAGCGCCTCCCCCGCAGTGGCCGGAAGCTCTCCCCGCACCGGCTCCACGTCGTGGCGCGCTTCGAGACGCGCGATCACTCGACTCCTCGCTCTGCCGGCTGATCCGACCCGCCATGAGAACCGTCGTCGGCAGAGAGCTTCTCCTCGATGACCGCAACCAGCTCGGCCACGGTGCCAACCGATCCGATCCTCTGCTCGTCGGCGGGCTCGAGAATGATCTCGAAGTGATCTTCGATCGCGACGGCGAGGGTCATCATCTTGAGCGAGTCCAGGCCCAGGTCCTCTACGAGTTTCACACTGGGCGACCACGTCGCAGCATCCTCTGCGATGTCGATTTCCTCGTTCGCAAGACGCTCTAGCCGAGAGATAACCGTCGAGCCATTCATGGCCTGCTCGCGGAACCGAATGTCTGCGAATAGTTCGTGTGCTCCCTGAGACCTCGCTCCTCTGCCCTGATCCTCACGAAAAGCATGGCCGCGTTGAGCAAGGAGAACAACACAGCCGTTCGCCAGGCACCTCCAACCAGCGGGAGGGCTGCCATCTCGATGACCACGGCGACGTAGTTGGGGTGTCTTACGAAACGATACGGACCGCCAGTGATGACAGCCTCGCCAGGTAGGCAGAGGACCCTCGTCGTCCAGCGCTCTCCGAGGGTGGTCACCGCCCAGTAGCGAATCGCCATGCTCACGCTCAAGGCCGCCGTGGCTGCACCACACACCCAGAGCGAGACGACTGGCCGCACGATCAGCACCTCGAGGAGGGTGCAGACCAAAAACGAGCTGTGCATGAAGACCATCCACGGATAGTGCTCAGCACCAACCTCGAACGCACCCCTGGCCTTGAGCCTCGTGGTGTTGCGCTTCGAGAGCCGGAGCTCGTAGAGACGCTCGAGCGCAACCACCGCCAACACGATCCAGAAGATCAGCTCCGGGAGACTCTGATTCGAGGCCGTCGAGCTCATGCCGCTGTCATGCCTCTACCATCTCAGCAAGACGAGCTCGCTGCAAAAGCCCGGCCCCATCGCGAGCAACATGCCCCAACTGTCTGGTGTAGGACGGTGCTGGCGCATCGTCTCCTCCAGTACCAAGAGCACCGATGTCGAGGACAGATTCCCAACCTCTCGAAGTGATCGCCACGTGACGTCCAGCGAATCAGCTTCGAGATCCAGGGCGCTGCTCATCGCTTCGAGCACCTTGGGCCCTCCAGGATGGCAGACCCAGCTCGAAATCGACGACCGCAACAGCCCGTGGTCGGCCAAGAAGCGATCGACGTCAGCCCCCAGGTTCTCCTGTACGACCTTCGGAACGTCTGCGGAAAGGACCACGGTGAAACCATCCTGGCCGATTCGCCAGCCCATGACGTCTTCGCTGTCGGGATAGAAGACCGAGCGTGTGGCGATGATCTCGGGCCCCGCAAGGTCGTCCTGTCGTGACGCGGAAGCCTCTGAGCCACCGAGTACGACTGCTGCCGCACCATCTCCAAATAGCCCTGTGGCGATCAGGTTGGGGATCGAGAGATCACTTCGCTGGACCGTCAGGGAACAGAGCTCGACGGACAAGAGAACCGCAAGCTCGTCCGGGTAGGCCTTGACGTAATCGGCTGCTCGCGCGACGCCCGCCGCGCCCGCGACACAACCAAGGCCGAAGAGCGGATAGCGCTTGGTCTTCGACGACAGATCGACACGGTTCATCAGGCGAGCGTCGAGGGAAGGCACTGCGAGCCCGGTGACGCTGACGAAGAAGAGGGCGCCAACTTCCTGTGGTCCGACACCTGCGTCGTCGAGAGCCCGCCGAAGTGATTGCTCGCCGACCTCGAGTCCAACCTCGATCCAGGCATCGTTCGACTTCCCGAAGTCATCGAGCTCGTCGTACCGTTCGATCGGCAGAGCAAGGTGGCGCCCACCAACCAACACGTTCTCGTGCAGGCGACGCAGCCGGTCGGGGTTGTGATGCTTCTGCGACCACTCTTCCTGGAGGCGAGCCAAGATCGCTTCTTGGGGATAGTAGTTCCCGGGTAGAGCAGAGCCGATTCCCAATACTCTCACGGAGTGACGCTTCCTGAGCTCGTCATCACTCCAGCCTACGACGACTCGTCGATCGGCGTGAACACGAGCTGTCCGACGACCGAGTCTCGGCCGTTGGGGTCACGCCCCGCGCGCAGGGCCGTGATCATCCGCGATTCGACCTTCGAACCGTCCGGCAGGGTCACGCCGGGTCCCACGATGCACTCCTGGAGGGTGCAGTCACGGCCGACCCGCGCGTCGTCGAGCACGAGGCACTCGTCGAGGGTCGATCCGGCTCCGACCGAGGCCGAGTGCTCGATCGCGGATCGTCGCACGCGGGCGCTCTTGTGCACGTGAGCGCCTGGCGCAGTCCATCGACGCCTCGGGGGCAACAGACGTCGATGGAGCGATGCCGCCACCGCGCCCTGCAGGTAACGTGACGGAGTCCCCAGATCGTGCCAGGGAGCACCCGTCTCGACGCACAGGATCTTCTCTCCCGCCTCGAGCGCCGGCCCGTAGAGCATGTCGATGATGTCTCCAGGTTCTGGCGTTCGAGGCAGGCGCTCGAGGAGCTCCGGACTGAGGATCTGGGCTCCCAGAAAGACGCGCCGCTCGTCGGCTCGCTCCGCGGAATTGCTCGGAGCAGCAGTGCGCGGCACCCGATAGCCGCGAACCGCAGTGACGCACCGACGATCATTCATCGCCAGTCCTCCGCCGTAACGCTCGGCCGGCAGCTTCTTGTGAACCAGCAGAGTCGCCAGGGGCCGCTCTCGCAGGTGGCGCTTGATCATCTTGGCGAAGGGCCAACGGCACCAGCTGTCGCCGTTGATGACGAGGGCCGCCTCACCGGCTTCGAGAAACTCTCGCAGCTGCATCAGAGCCCCTGCCGTACCCAACAAGCTCTCTTCGAACGAAAAAGTGAGCTCGACCTCTGCCTCGAAAGAGCTCAGTGCCGCTTCGATCTTGGAACCGAGATGGTGCAGGTTGACGGCCACCTGCCGACAGGACGCCTTCTCGAGAGCACCCAGCGTGTGCACGGCGACCGGCGCACCAGCTACGGGAAGCAGTGGTTTGGGAATCTCGTTGGTCAGCGGACGCAGACGTTGACCCAGCCCGGCGGACAGGACGAGAGCACGGATCTCCGGAGCGGTACTCAAGTCGACGGACTCTCGGGTTGTGTGCTCCGCTCGAAGGAGCCGAGTCCGTGGATCGTGATCATCCGTTGTCGTGGAGGGAGTCGACGGAATCGCCGAAGACCATGTGCGGTGGTGAGCCCGGGTGCGTCTGCTTGTGGCTCTCGTAGAGCTCCAGGTAGGACTGCGCTTCGGCTCGTTCCAGATCCAGAGCGAGGCGTCGCGCTACAGCTTCCGGGTCTCCGCCTTCGACTTCGACGAAATGTCCAATGGGCGTCTCGTCGAGCACGACCAGGGAGCCTTCCAACCGCCACTCTTCCCGATACTTCTCGTAGCGCGTGACCACGTCGTAACCGAGGGCCCCGAGGATCTCCAACATCCGCTCCGCATCACTCACGAGGGTTTCGAGCTCTTCGCGGACCTTGACTCCGCCTTCGAAGCTCGCCTGGCCTTTGTAGGTCACGGTTCCCTCGGGGCCGCCGACACTACGAAGTCGCAAGAGGCGCTTGGACGATGTCAGCTCGTCGCCGCGGTCGAGAACCCAGTTGCGCTCGAAGACGTCTTCCTTGACGATCTCGCCACCGAGCCCCCGCAGCGTCTCCCGAACCGCGAGCCGATCGTCGACCGAGATCTTGATCTCGCGCTCGACCGACTCACCTTTCCCGTCCTGGTTCATGACTGTCCGGCCCCGGCCTGCTCACCCATCAACTCGAGGAGACGAACCGTCGTACGGATGCCCTGATAGAAGTTCTCGACTCCGAACTTCTCGTTGGGCGCATGGAGGCAGTCGTCGGAGAGACCAAAGCCGATCAGCAGAACCGGCACGTCCAAGACCTCCGAGAACGTCTGTACGATTGGAATCGAACCTCCCTCGCGAACCTTGACCGCCGGTCGGCCCCACACCTGCTTCAGAGCCTCTTGCGCGGCGTCCATGAAAGGTCCCTCGACATCGAATCGCACCGGCAGCGCGTCGCTATGGACACTCACGGCGACGTCCACACCCACCGGCGCCACGTCCCGAACATAGGCCTCGAAGGCTTTTGCCAACACCTTGGGGTCTTGATCCGGAACCAGCCGCATCGACACCTTGGCACCGCCATGCGCGGCAATGACGGTCTTTGCTCCCGCTCCCTGATAGCCACCCCAGATGCCATTCACGTCACACGTCGGCCGAGCCCACACACGTTCCAGGGTCGTGAACCCCTCTTCACCGAACGTCTCTGATATCCCGATGGAGTCGCAGTAGTCCTTCTCGTCGAACGGCAAGGCTGCGAACTGCTCTCGCTCCCAGGCTTCGAGATCTCTGACGTCATCGTAGAAACCCGGAATCAGGACTTTGCCGGTTCGAGGGTCGCGTAGCGCGCCCACGATCTGGGCCAGAGCGTTCAATGGGTTGGTCAGAGCACCTCCATATGACCCTGAGTGCAGGTCACGATCCGGCCCCGTGACGAGCATCTCCATGTAGAGCAAACCCTTGAGACCGTAGAGCAACGACGGTTGACCCGGCGCATACATCGAGCTGTCCGAAATGACCACGCAGTCAGAGCGCAGTTCCTCGGCCGACGCCCGCACGAAGTGTTCGATCGCCTCGCCGCCTGATTCTTCCTCTCCCTCGACCAGGAAACGGACGTTGACCGGTAAGTCGCCGGCGGTCGCCAGGATGGCCTCGACGGCTTTGACGTGGGCCCACGATTGTCCTTTGTCATCGGTCGCACCGCGGGCGAAGATCTTGCCGTCTTCGACTCGTGGCTCGAAGGGCGGGCTGGTCCACAGCTCGAGCGGGTCCGGTGGCTGAACGTCGTAGTGACCGTAGAACAAGACCGTGGGCAGTTCTGGGGACTTGATCCGCTCTGCGACCACGAGGGGATGTCCCTCTGTTTCCACGATTCGCGACTCGAGACCAATTCGTCGCAGCTCGTCGTCGAGATAGCGACTGCACCTCGCAACCTCGTCCCCGTAAGCCGGATCGGTAGAGACTGACGGGATCCTCAGGTAGTCGAGGAGGCCGTCCAGACAGGCCTGGTGGTTCTCGTCCACCCACCGCAGTGAGGGTGAGATGGGCTGATCGCTATCACTATTTGTCATTGGTTGATCCCCGAGACTTGGCGTGTTGGTTCGCTCCACGTGGGCTCGAGACGAGCCGCTTGGACGTACTCGCCATACTACTCCCGCAGCCGGGCCTGTTACTCGCCCTGGACGCTGTCTTCATTCTCGACTTCTTTCTCGGCCGAGCTGGGCTCGATAGGCAGCCAGTGACCGGACATGCGCCCGAGGTTCACTCCGTTGACCACGACGTGACAGACGATCGGAGCCATCAGGTTGCCGCGCCAGACCATGAGGCCTCCCATCAGCGATCCGCCGATCAGGGCAAACAGCGTCCAGTATCGAAAAGCCGGCCCAGGGCCTGTGTGGACGAGTGCGAAGCACACGGTCGCCACGACCACTCCGAAACTCCCTTGCAGGGCACCTCTGAAGAACAGCTCTTCGGCAAACCCCGAAAGAAGTGCCAATCCCACGACCGTCGAGACGTCGAGATTCCCGATCAGGGACGCAAGCTCTCGATTCATTGTGGCGGCACCGGGAACGAGCCGGCAGATCAGCTCCCAGCCGAGGATCAAAGTGACGCCAGCCACGACTCCCACGAGAGCATCGATCCACCACGACGGTCCAACAAACAGGGCGAGCGAGACGCCGGAGTCGCGCAGGCCGATCCAGATGGCACCCATCACGGCGAGCACCATGTAGAAGCCCCACGCGAGCCTGTAGAAGCGTTCGCCCGACAGGGGTTCGAGCTCAGACGAAGAGTCTGGGCTGGTCATGTCGCAAGTGCGCGTCGAAGGATCCGGGTCCGGTTCGACGGACGACGACCGTCACGTCGGATCTGCAACTCAGTCGTCGAAGGTCTTGCCGGTGGCCGCCCAATCCGAGAGGAAACGATCGAGACCGATGTCGGTGAGCGGATGTCGGTAGAGCTGTTGAAGCGTCTTGAACGGAATGGTGGCCACCTCGGCGCCCAACATGGCTCCCTGGACGACATGCATGGGATTGCGGACCGAGGCCACCAGAACCTTCGTGTCGTAGGCAGAACCCGAGTAGATCTCGACGATCTCGTTGATCAGCTCCATGCCTTCGTGACCGATGTCGTCGAGTCGTCCGACAAACGGCGAGATGTAGGCAGCGCCCGCCTTGGCCGCCAAGAGGGCCTGTCCCGAGGAGAAACACAGCGTCACGTTGCTGGGAATGCCTTCGTCCTTGAGAGCCTTGACCGCTCGCAGTCCCTCGGGAAGGAGAGGCACCTTGACCACGACGTTGTCCGCGAGCTCAGCAAGACGTCGGCCCTGCTCCATCATTCCGTCGTAATCGGTCGCCAGAACTTCACCACTGACCGGGCCGGGCACGAGCTCGGCAATCTCCTTGACGGTAGGCAGGTAGCTCTTGCCCTGCTTCGCTATGAGCGTCGGGTTGGTGGTCACACCGTCAACCATGCCCCATTCGAGGCCCTGTTCGATCTCACTCACATCTGCCGTGTCGAGGAAGAGTTCCATGGAAGAGTCGTCTCCTGAGTCTGGACGTTGATCCGGGTTGCGAGAGGAGCCTGTGAAGGCGTCGAGAAACGAGAGCTACAGAGGCGTAGAGGGGGACTCAAGAATCGCCACAATACCAGCGATCGATACCAGCGATCGAGGGATCCAAGGTCACCCGAAACAGGACCGGTGAGTGCAGCGAGACACTGCCCTCCCAGCCTCGTGGCATCTGAGGAGCTTCAGATCAGTTGACCGGCTCGTCGTCCGAGCCCGTCTCGTCCAAGGCGGCCTCTTCAGCGGCCAGCTGCGACGCCGACAGGTCGTCTTCGCCTGTCTCTTCGTCATCCCGCTCGGGGATCTTCGCAGCAGCAACGATTCGATCGTCGCTACCGATGTCCATCAGCTTGACACCCTGAGTCGCCCGACCGATCTTCGAGACACCACCGGCCTGAATCCGGATGATCTTGCCTTCATGCGTGATCAGCATGACTCCCTGATCGGGAGACGCGTTCTTCGCGGCAACCACTCGCCCGGTCTTCTCGGAGACTTTCAGGTTGATGATGCCGAGGCCGCCTCGACTCTGCCGGCGATACTCGCCGAGCTCTGTTCGCTTACCGTAGCCACGTTCTGTGATCGTCAGCAGCTCGCCATCGGGATCGACGGCTTCGATGGACACCACCTCATCACCCTCGCGGAGCTTGATGCCGCGAACACCACGGGTCGCTCTGCCCATGGGCCGGGCGTCTTCTTCGCTGAACCGGACGGCGTAACCTGCGCGCGTCGCCAGGACGACTTCGCTCGACGTCGTGATGCGCTTGACGTCGAGCAAGCGGTCGTCCTCGTCGATGTTGATCGCGATGATGCCGCCAACCCGCGGATTCGAGTAGGCACTGAGAGCGGTCTTCTTGACCGTTCCGTTCGTGGTGGCAAAGAGCAGGAACTCGTCGTTCGAGAACTCGCGCACGGCAACCGTTGCGGCCACCCGATCGTCTTCGGCGACGTCGAGGAGATTGATGATCGCCTTGCCTCGAGAGGCGGGTCCCATCTCGGGAATTGCGTGCACCTTGAGCCAGTGAACCCGACCCTTCTCGGTGAAGACGAGAACGAAGTTGTGGGCCGACGCGACGTGCAGGTGTTCGATGAAGTCGCCTTCCTTGGCAACCATTCCCGTACGACCCTTGCCACCGCGCTGCTGCGCGCGATAGAGCGCGAGCGGTGACCGCTTGACGTACCCGGCGTTGGTGACCGTGATCACCATGTCCTCGTCGGCAATGAGATCTTCGATCGTGATCTCTTGCTCCTGAGCGATGATCTCCGTCTTGCGATCATCCCCAAAACGCTCGTTGATGTCGTCCAGCTCTTTGGTGATCTCTTCCAGCACGAGCTGATCCGAGTTGAGGATCGCTCGGAGCTTCTCGATCAGAGCCATCAGCTCCTGGTATTCGGCGATGACCTTCTCGCGCTCCAGGCCCGTGAGGCGCTGGAGCCTCATGTCGAGGATGGCCTGAGCCTGGCGATCACTCAGGTCGAACTGCTCGACCAGGCGCGTTCGCGCCTCGGCCGGAGTCTGGCTCGAACGAATGGTTGCGATGACCTCGTCGAGATGATCGAGAGCCTTGAGAATGCCCTCGAGAATGTGGGCGCGCTCTTCGGCCTTGCGCAGGTCGTAACGCGTCCTCCTGATCACTACCGACTTGCGGTGATCCAGGAAGTGACTCAGCAGATCCTTGAGACCGAGAACCTCGGGTCGGCTGTCGACGATCGCCAACATGTTCATACCCACCGAGACCTGCATCTGGGTCATCTTGTAGAGCATGTTGAGGATGATCTCGGGAACCTCGCCGCGCTTCAGCTCGATGACGACTCGGATTCCGTGGCGATCGGACTCGTCGCGCAGATCGGAGATCCCCTCGAGCTTCTTCTCGCGAACGAGGTCCGCAATACGCTCGATCAGGCGAGCCTTGTTCACCTGATAGGGGATCTCGTTCACGATGATCGCCTGGCGATCCCCTCGAAGCTCTTCGAAAGCCGTTCGTGCGCGGACCTGGATCGTTCCACGACCCGTCGCGTAGGCGGATTGGATTCCCGCCACGCCGTGAATGAAGCCACCCGTCGGAAAGTCGGGCCCCGGGATCTTCTCGATCAGTTCCGAGAGATGGGCATCCGGATTGGCAATCAGGACCTTGAGAGCCTCGATGACTTCTCTCAAGTTGTGCGGCGGGATGTTCGTCGCCATTCCGACCGCGATACCCGAAGCACCGTTGACCAGGAGGTTCGGCACTCGCGCCGGGAGAACCTCAGGCTCTGACTCGGAACCGTCGTAGTTCTCGACCCAGTCGATGGTTTCCTTGTCGATGTCGTCGCGCAGCATCTCCTCGGCGAGCTTGGTCAGCCGCACCTCGGTGTAGCGCATGGCGGCCGGATTGTCGCCGTCGATGGAACCGAAGTTGCCCTGCCCATCGACGAGGGGATAGCGCATGGAAAAGTCCTGCGCGAGACGAACTACCGTGTCGTAGATCGCAGAGTCACCATGGGGGTGGTACTTACCCATGACGTCACCGACGATTCGTGCGGACTTCTTGTACGGCCGGTTGGAGGTGTTGCCGACCTCCCACATGCCGTAGAGAACGCGGCGATGGACGGGTTTGAGACCGTCACGGACATCGGGCAGGGCTCGCCCGATGATCACGCTCATCGCGTAGTCGAGGTAGCTGCGCCGCATCTCGCGTTCGAGATCGACGCGGATGAGCTTCCCGAACTCCGGGTCTTGGTCGTGTTCGCTCATCGCCGTCTAGCCAAGGGTCGTTTCAGCTCGCAAGCCGAGGCGGTTCGCCAGGTGTCTTGCTGAGTGATCGTCTGATGAGCGCAGGAATCTCATTGAGGTCTCGAAAAGGATCGCGGCTTGGGTCGACGACTCAGACGTCGAGATTCGCGGACAACGCGTTCTGTTCGATGAACTGACGCCTTGGCTCGACCTGATCACCCATCAAGGTCGTGAACACCTGGTCAGCCTGGATCTCGTCCTCGATATGCACCTGGAGAAGACGCCGACGTTCCGGGTCCATCGTCGTCTCCCACAACTGGCTTGGATTCATCTCACCCAGACCCTTGTAGCGCTGGATCGAGAGTCCCTTCGTAGCCCACGAATGAAGGTGGTCGTAGACATCGATGAAGCTGGTGAAGGTCTCGACGTCTTCCTGATCGGCACGGCTCACCGAAAAAGACTCCGCGGTGAGAGCGCGCAAACCCACCTCGTTACGTGCGAGATTGCGGTACTCGGCACTGCTGATCAGGTCGAGATCGATGTCGACCCAGCGATCGACTCCGTCTCGGCGCGAGCGGAATCTGACCGAGCCTTCTTCGACATCGTCACTTCCCGGCGCGGCCACGGAGACGTCGTGAAAACCAGACGATCCGATGATCTCGCCCAACCTGTCGAGGAGATCTCCTTCACGCAGATCGCTCCGGCTCAGCAGTCCCTGGTTCAGGCAAAGCGCAATGGCCCTCGACGGGAAACCCCTGGTGCGCAACGAATCGAGGTTTCGTCGGAACGCTTCGATTCGATCGATCCAGTTGCCGAGACGAGTCCCTGTGATGACACCTGATTCCCCACTCTCGCCGTCGCCGCCGTCCTGAGCTCCGTCACCGTTGGGAGCGGCTCCATCGTCGACGACGAGGTGCCACTGATCGCGAATCCGTTCGACGAGATACTCGCTGAACTCGGTGTCGTCCTTGAGATAGCGGGCTTTCTTGCCTTCACCGATCTTGTAGAGCGGTGGCTGAGCGATGTAGAGATGACCTCGCTCGATGATCTCGCGCATCTGCCGAAAGAAGAACGTCAGGATGAGAGTCCGGATGTGGCTGCCATCGACATCGGCGTCACACATGATGACGAGCTTGTGGTATCGCAGCTTCGAGATGTCGAAGTCTTCGCGACCGATGCCCGTTCCCAGCGCCGAGATGATCGTCTTGATCTCCTCGGAGGTCAGCATCTTGTCGAACCGAGCCTTCTCGACGTTGAGGATCTTGCCTCGTAGCGGCAGTACAGCCTGGAACCCACGGTCGCGTCCCTGTTTGGCCGAACCGCCTGCAGAATCACCCTCGACCAGGAAGAGCTCGGCCTTCTCCGGATCCCTCTCGCTACAGTCCGCCAGCTTGCCCGGAAGGCTCGAGCCATCCAGCGCGCCTTTGCGCCTGGTCAACTCGCGAGCGCGCCGGGCAGCTTCCCGAGCTCGAGCCGCCTCGATTCCCTTCTCGACGATTCGCTTGGCGTCTTTGGGGTTTTCCTCGAGGAAGTTGCCTAGCTTCTCGTTGACGACCTGCTCGACCCAGCCCTTGACCTCGGACGAGACCAGCTTGTCCTTGGTCTGCGACGAGAATTTGGGGTCCGTGATCCGCACCGACACGATCGCGGTGAGGCCTTCGCGAACGTCGTCGCCGCTCAGGTTCTCCTTCGCGTTCTTGCTCAAACCGGAGCTGGTCGCGTAGGCGTTGACTGTGCGCGTCAGGGCCGACCGGAAACCCGAGAGGTGAGTTCCACCATCTCGATTGTTGATCGTGTTGGTGAAGCAGTAGATCTGCTCTTGATATCCATCGTTCCACTGCAGGGCAATCTCCACAGTTTCCCGACCAGAACCTTCGTCACGCTCGGCTTCCAGATAGATGGGAGTCGAGTGGAGCAGCGTCTTCGATCGATTCAGATGCTCGACGAAGCTCTGAATCCCACCCTCGAACTCGAAGCGTGTTTCGTTGCCTGAACGCTCATCCTTGAGGTCGATGCGCACGCCGCGGTTGAGAAACGACTGCTCTCGGAGACGCTGCGCGAGAGTTTCGTAGTGGAACTCCAGAACCGAGAAGATCTTGGGGTCCGGACGGAACCGCACCGCGGTTCCCGTTCTCTCGGTGGCCTCTTTGGTCTCGATGGGAGCCAGAGGCACGCCTCGCTCATAGCGCTGATGCCAGCGATGCCCGTCTCGCCAGATCTCGAGCTCCAGCTCGACCGACAGAGCATTGACGACCGAAACCCCGACACCGTGCAGTCCACCGGAGACCTTGTAGGAGTTGTTGTCGAACTTACCGCCCGAATGCAGCTCGGTCATGATGACCTCGGCAGCGGAACGGTTCTCACCCTCGTGATGATCGACCGGGATTCCTCGCCCGTCGTCGAGGACACTCACCGAGTTGTCCTCGTGGATGACGACCTCGACGCCGGAGCAGTACCCTGCCTGAGCCTCGTCGACGGCGTTGTCGACCAGCTCGAACACCATGTGGTGGAGTCCCGAAGCGTCATCGGTATCCCCGATATACATGCCGGGCCGCTTGCGCACCGCCTCCAGGCCCTTGAGGACCTTGATGTTCTCGGCGTTGTACTGGGGGTTGTCAGACATTCGACTCTCTTTCAGCTTGCTGTCTCGAGGCGCGGGTTCGAATTCGGGTTGGGTGTCTGAGGTCGGGAGAGGGTTTCGCCTTGCGCTAGGAGACGAGGGGCCTCGTCATCAGGAGCCCGGTCCACCCGTCTGAGAGCGCGGCGGCGCGAGTCTGCATGAGCTCGAAACAGTGAGCTGGACACGGAGGCCAAGCCCGTCAAGGCAATCGGCGCCGAGGCTGCGTTGTAACACTTCGAAGCGACGTTCGGGGATACAGACACGCCTACTGAGGCCCACGCTTTCGGCCATTCTGGCTGGCGGTTTCCAGAGGCCAAAAAACACCCCTCGAACTGACAACAGACTATCACATCAAGAGTTCATAAAACAAACCAGCAAACGCCCTGTTTTCAAGGGATTTTCGAGGCGTTTTCGAGGCGTTTTCGAGCGGTTGAGCGACCCGATTTCGACACCCCGTCAAGAGTTCGGCAAAGACTTCAGAGAGCCTCCAGGCGACCCTGGGCAACCTTCCAGGTGAAATCTCTGGGCACACCGTCCCATGCCTCGGGACGGTTCGATGTCGCGAAGAGCTGCGGAGCTCCGAGCAGCTGAGGAAAAACCCGATCGAGGGTTCGTTTGTCCATCTCGACATCAGCGTCGTCGACCAGGAGCACGGGAGACCGTCCGCAACTCTGGAGGACCTTTGCTTGAGCTACGCTCAACAGCAGGCCGATGGCTTTACGCTCACCCGCAGACGCCACCCGCCCCAGAGGAATACCACCCATCGTGATCTCGATCCGATCCCGATGCGGCCCAACCAGCGCCCGCGATCGCTGACGTTCTCTACCCAGGGCCTCCTGAAGAGTTTCCATCGCGCCCTCGACACCACCTTCCGGATCCAGATTGGGTTCGTAGGTCAGCGCAATGGGTCCCTTCCCGAGATCGGACTCGCTCACGACCTCCGAGAGAGCTCGATCGATCGCACTGGCCACCGACGACCGCAGCTCGATGAGCTCGACGGCCGCCTCCGCGAGGACGCGATTCCAACTCTCGAACACCTCTGGTGGCTGGTGCGGGGAGAAAAGGAGCTTGCGTTTGTGATCGAGACTCCGACGATAGGTCGAGAGAACCGACAGCTTGTGGGGGCGGCATCCCAGGACGACTCGGTCCAACATTTGCCGACGGAGCTCTGGTGCTCCCACCATCACCTCGAGATCACGACTCGCCCACGAGAGAACTGGAAGTCGTGCCAAGTGGTCACTCAATGACGTGCGGGCGTCGTTGACGCGTCGCTCCAGACCGCCGCGACGCTCCCATCTCACGCTCAGTCGACACCGTTGAGCGCCGGTCACGTCGACGATCACCTCGAAGGCCGAAGCCCGTTCCGCCGACCGATCGTCCGAGCCGTGCTCGACTCGGCCGTCTGCGAGCTCTTCCAACGAGTCGGGAGAAGACTCCGAGATCGAGACATCCTCAGCGTCCTCGGGTCCTCCCGCTGGCGTGCGCGACTCCTGGGAGTCGAAGCTCAGACAGTCAACGAGTTGGGAGGTGCGAAAGCTCCGCGTCGTCGCAGCCAGGTACACGGCTTCGAGCACCGACGTCTTGCCTTCTCCGGTGCCACCCAGCAGCAGGTGAAAGCCGGGGTCTACGTCCCACTCGATGTCGCGCAGACTTCGAAATGCACGCGTTCGCAGCGCACTCAAGACGGCTGGGGCCTGCGATTCGATCAAGGAACCATGACCCACGAGACCAACCAACAAAACCAGCAAGGGGCGACCCAAGGACGGCAGCCAGAGACCTCGAGGTGTCGCCCCAGGGCGCTGAGGACTACGCGCTGCATGGGGGACTCGAGTCCATCCCGGGCATCGACCTCCAGGACTCGCCTCACAGTTTCCGTGCTCGTCAGCCTCCCGCCGGAAAGCGGGAAATCCGAAACGAAGCCGACCCTCAGAATGTCACCGTCGCCGGTGCGCGACAGCTACCACAGCTCCGCCCTGGCCTCACAGGCGCATGGGCATGATCACGCAGAGGTAGCGAGCCTCCGGCCCGTCGACCGGGCTTCCGATGCACTGGCTGTTCTCGTCCTTGACAGCCAGATTGACCTTTTCCGTCTCGACCGCGGAAAGGAAGTGGCCCAGGTAGTCGGGGTTGATACCCAACTCCAGGTCTTCACCCGTGAACTCACACTCCAGCTCTTCCACCGCCTCTCCGAGATCCGGATTGGCAGCCGAGAGCACCAGCTGGCCTTCCTGGAACAGGAGACGGATCGCGCGTGCGCGATCACCCGTCAGCAGAGCCACACGGTTGACGACCGCAGTCAGCTCCTTGCGATCGAAGACAGCGATGCGATCGTTGTCCTTGGAGATGACCTTCTCGTAGTCGGGAAACGATCCTTCGAGGATCCTGCAGATGAGCTCGCGCCGACCCACCTGGAACGACAGATGATGCTCTCCGCGGCTGAAGTTGACCGTTTCTCCACCTTCGAATCGAAGCAGCTCTTGCAGAGCCTTGCGCGGAACCAGGACGCCATCAGCCTCCTCGGTCCCGTCGAGAACGTTCTCGACCAGAGCCAGACGGTGGCCATCAGTGGCGACCATCTCGAGAGCGCCCCCCTTGCACTTGAGCAACGCTCCGTTGAGCTGAAAGCGAGACTCCTCCGCCGAAACCGCAAACAGCACCTTGCCGATCATCTGCTTGAAGTCCGCGTACGGCAGCTCGGCCCCATCCGACGTTTCCACCTCGGGGAGCGTGGGGAAGTCCTCGGCCGAGAGTCCGCGGATCTTGAATCGCGAGCGACCACCCTCGATGCGTAGCGCGTTGGCTTCGTCTCCGGTCAGTTCGATCTCGTCGACCACCATGGCTCGCACGATTTCGAGAAACTTCCGAGCCTGAACCGCTACGGCACCCTCCTCAGACACCTCGGACTCGCACCACGAAGTCAGGGATACCTCGAGGTCGGTCGCGGCGATGTGGAGCTTGCCGCCCTTGGTGCGCAATAGCAGGTGAGACAGAACTGGAATCGTGCTCTTGCGCTCGACGACCCCTTGCATTGGGACGAGCTCAGTCAACAGCTCTGCCCGATCGATCCGAACCTTCATCGCTTCTCTCTACCCCTATGAATGGGAGGCCAAGATAACACATAGTCGTCGTGGTAGTCGTTGGTTGTTGACGGTGTGGAAAGCGCTCGAAAACACCGGAAAATGCTGGTCTTTGGAGGGTCCATGACGAATGGATGGAAGGGTCCAATAGTTTGTGGATCGGCTGTGGAATGAGGGCGGAAACCCATGACCGCCGTCGGCGAACGCGCCGATCGGTCGAGTTATCCGCGGGTCTTCCACACCAACTTCTCGAGCTGGTCAACAGGGAAATGGACAGGCTTTCCACAGGCCTGCGTGAGGTGTTGCGAGCTTGCCTGTGTCTGTCTCCCTCTAGGCAGTGCTCTACAGAACTGGTCTCTGCGGCTCTCTCCTCGATGCATCATCGATGCTCCTCGATGTCGCGCTCCCTGGCTGAGACAGGTCGGGACTGAGACACGTAGGGACGCAGCGACCTCCGGGAACGGAGGGTCCCCGAGCAGGAGGATCTGGGTCGACTCGCGGCAGACCGGCAGGGGGCGCAAGCGAGGAAGAGTCCAGCCCGGAGACTCGAGTCCGAAGACCGGAGACCGGTGCTGGCAGTCAGCCGCCGAACTGTTCGGTGAACTGCTGAAGAACGCGATCCAGATCGGGGTCCTTCGGGCGCAGTTTTTCGATCTTGTCCACCGAATACATGACGGTCGAGTGGTGCTTGTCGTTGAACTGCTTGCCGATCTCCGGGTAGGAGAGGTCGGTGAGACGCTTGCACAGGTACATGGCGACCTGGCGTGGGAAGGCGATCTGCTTCGAGTTGTTCTTGCTCTTGATCTCGGAGACCTTGAGACCGTAGTGCTGGGCAACTGACCGAATGATCTCGGTTGCCGTGGTCCGTCCAGTGGTTTCGGGAACGATGTCTCGTAGCGTCTCTTTTGCGAGCTCGAGATCGACGGGTCGTCCGGTGAGTGAGGCAAAGGCCAAAACACGGTTGAGGAGGCCCTCGAGCTCGCGCACGTTGGATTTGACCTGCTGCGCGATGAACATCCCGACGATCTGAGGAACGTGGACTCCAGCCAGGTCGGCCTTTCTCCGAAGGATCGCGACCTTGGTCTCGAGATCGGGCGACTGGATGTCCGCAATCAGGCCCCACTCGAAGCGGCTCCGAAGACGTTCTTCGAGCGTGGGGATGTTCTTCGGGGGAGAGTCGCTCGACAAGATGATCTGCTTTTGTCGGGCGTACAGGGAGTTGAAAGTGTGGAAGAACTCCTCCTGAGTCCTCTCCTTGCCGGCGAAGAACTGGACGTCGTCGACGAGCAGCGTGTCGATCGTTCGGTAGCGCTCTCGGAAGGCTGGCATCCGATCGAAGCGTATGGAGTTGATCAGCTCATTGACGAACTGCTCAGCCGACAGATAGAGAACCCGGTGACCTGGTTCGCGCTGAGTGATCTCCTGGGCGATGGCGTGCAGGAGATGGGTCTTTCCGAGACCAACCCCACCGTAGAGGAAAAGGGGGTTGTAGGTCTGTCCCGGGGATTCGGCAACCGCTCTGGCGGCGGCATAGGCAAACTGATTCGAGCTTCCCACCACGAACACGTCGAAGCGGTAGCGATCGTTGAACCGGCTGGCGCTCTGGCTACCGTGGTTCGAGGATGTGGTCTGTCGATCGGTGTTTTGTGAAGATTCGCGCGCAGAATGCACCGCCTCTTTGAAGGCTGAGTCTCGATGGCCATCGCGACTGCCGACCGCAAAGAGCACCTCGAAGCTCGCCCCGCGAAGGCCTGCAACTGCACGGTTTACCAGCGGTCGATAGGAGGCCTCGAGCGTGTCCAGAAACCGATCGTTGGGGGCTTCGAGTACCAGCCTGTCGTCTTGTTCCGACCTCACCCGAAGTGGTTGAATCCAGGTCTTGAATTCGTCCGCAGAGAGCGACTTCTTCAGGTTCTCTTGGAGGCTAAGCCAAGTTGAATCAGACATTTAGACGCACTAGTCCCGCGAAGATATCCGCAAGCTTTTCCACAGCTTGCGGAAAACGATACGACTGAATTGTTGGAGGATCTTGGCCGCGTGGCGAAGACAGGCAGGATAGCAACCGCCATGAACTCGAAGCAAGGGTGAGAGCGTCGAAATTCGAGCGGATCGCGGGTGCCCGCATGCTAAAGAGCTAAATACGAATAAGTTACGGTCCAAAAAAAAATGGCACCAATAATCGTCGCATCTCGACGTTGGTCGTGAGGATGAAGATCAAGAGCAGTCTTTCGGGCTCTCATGACCCCAACGTTGCCACGGCTCGTCGACCGCTCGGTCCCTTCGGAAGGGCCCTGCTCGACTGGTTCGATCGGGTCGCACGTGATCTGCCGTGGCGCTCCAATCGAGACCCTTATCGCGTGCTCGTCTCGGAGATCATGCTGCAACAGACCTCCGTCACTGTGGTCCTTCGCTACTACAAGCGATTTCTCGAGCGATTCCCGACATTGGCTTCCCTCGCGAGAGCGAGCGAAGAGGAAGTGAGAGCCGCATGGTCAGGACTCGGGTACTACAGTCGTGCGAAGCGACTACATCAAGCCTGTCGACGAGTCGTCGAGCGGGCGGGTGAGGATCGGCCGACGCTCCCCACGACGTCGCAAGAGCTGGAAGAGCTGCCGGGGATCGGGAGCTATACCGCAGCGGCGGTTGCCAGTATCGCCTTCGGCGAAGTCGTTCCCGTGCTCGACGGCAACGTCGAACGTGTGCTCACCCGCCTTGCCGCGATCGAGGACAATCCCAAGAGGGCGGCGGTGCGCAGAAGGCTGCTGGATCTAGCGCGGGAGCTCATCAGTCCTGCTCGACCTGGTGACAGCAATCAGGCGCTGATGGAGCTTGGCGCGACGGTCTGCCGTCCGCGCTCGCCGCGTTGTGATCACTGTCCTCTCGAGCCGGCTTGTCGAGCTCGACAGCTGGGAATCGCGGAGACGATTCCGAAAGCGCCGAAGTCTCGTGCCGCGGAGTCGGTCTACTGGGCTCAGGTCTTCGTGCTTCAGGGTTCGGACCTGCTCCTCGAGCGTCGGTCGAGCGAAGCGCCTTTCTTGGCAGGATCGTGGCAGCTGCCCACTGTGGAAGTCGAAGCCTCTCTCGCCGAGACGATTCAACGAGGAGAATCTCCACGAGTCGCCTTGTCGGGTATCGAAGCGGCTTGCCAGCAGCACCTGGGGATCGTCGTGGCCATGCGAAGTCATCTCGGTACCGTGCGCCATAGCGTGACCCACCGTCGTCTGCGAGTGGATGTACTCGAAGCGGAGCTGCGCGAGCCGGTCCGAGGACACCAACGGCTCGCGTTTCACGAGCTCGGCACATTGTCGACTCTCGGGACGGGAACGCTGTTGCCGAAGGCACTCGAGCTGTGCGGTGTCAGAGCCCCCTTCGATCGATGACTGGAGCCTCGAGAGACCAGGACCTCCGGTCTCCTTGAACCGCCCTCAGGTGCTGCAGGCGCTGGCTTCGGATCTAGAGCGAGGAGGAGTGGTCACCACCGGAAAGGATGTACCAGCCGATGATCTTCTCGTGGGTCTCTCGGACTCTCGAAGCCATCAAGCGACACAGGTTCTTGAGGAGGCGAATGGATGAGGCCTTCTCGATGTTGAGCACCTTGCTCAAGACTTCCTTGCGGATGGCCAGCAAGATCGCCCCTTCGGATGCCGCACGCGCATCGGTAGACCGTGGTCGGTCCTCGAGCAACGCCATTTCGCCGAAGAGTTGGCCTCGATCGAGGAACGCGAGAGCTTCTTCGCCAGCTCCCGGGATCTGCTTGCTGATCATGATGCGCCCGTCGGCCACGACGTAGAGGACGGTGCCGGGGTCACCTTCGCGAAACAGGGGCTGATTGGGCTCGAGCTGTTGGGCCTCCGCGAGCGAAGCGAGATAGTTGATCTCCATACTGGACAACCCGAGCTCGCGGAAGATCGCGCGCCGCGACTCGATGTCGAGATCGACCTCCTTCAGCGGACCGGGCGCCGGTTGTGCCTGGGGTGCCGGCTCGTCGCCGAAGAATCGGGTGAGTCGGTCGTTGGTCTGCCGCAGGCGGTAGGCGAGCGTGCGCCAGAAGGCCCAGTACATGGCTACCTCGAAGATGGGGTCGCCAGCCATCTCGCGCTCGAGCTCCCACGGTTTGATCATGAGAAGACGACTGCGAGTGGTCGAGACGAGGTCGAGAGCCGAAGGTTGGCCGTCGAGGAATCCCAGTTCACCGCACAACTCACCCTGCTGCATCTGGCTGACCGCAAAGTCGCCGTAGGACGTCGGGCGATGCAGCTCCAGGCGTCCGTCCTGGATGAGGTAGCAGTCACGACTCGTCGTGCCATGCTTCTGAAGCACGGTGTCCTTGGGACAGATACGGCTCCTCCCGAGGCTAGAGAACTTGCTGAGCTGCTTCGCCGAGAAGTGCGAACCGGCGGCGAAGAGAATCTGCTCGTCCATAAGGGCGTGACTCTAGCAACGTACGGGCTTCCAGGAGCCTAGGTCCCAGCTGACCTCCTGGTACTCGGTTTATGGCGACCGCCGCTCGTCGTCATGGCGTAGTGAAGGGCCGGAGGCTGAGCCTTCTCCGAATTCGAGTAGAGCGTGTCGGCACGTTGGAGACTCATCCGATACCGTCAGCGGAGTGGGATGCATCCTCGCAAGAGCGAGAAACGGCAAGGAGAGAACGAGGGAGAGAATGTGAGCTCGTGGCGTCACCTGGTTGACCACGTACGACGCGAAGGTGCCACCAAGACCTTCGAGCACATCCTCACCTTGCGACGCGAGAACCGAGAGCTCGATCGAGATCGACTCCGGCTCGAGGCGATGCCCACGGAGGCGGTGGAGATGACGTCCGCGCGACCGGGTGTCGACATTCTCATCCCGGTCTTCGGTGCCGCTCGAGACGTCGAGCGCTGCCTGAGGAGTGTCGAGCAGAGCTGCCAATTCGACCGAGATCGCATCATCATCGTCGATGATGCGTCGCACGATGCCGAGATCGATCGTCTCTTGGCCAGTGTGCTGGACCGGTTCGGCGATCGGGTCGAGATCCTGACGAACTCTCGTAACCGTGGCTTTGCGAGCTCGGTCAACCGAGGTCTCGAGCGCGTGCGAGGAGACGTCGTCCTCCTCAACAGTGACACGGTTGTCACCAGCGGTTGGCTGGAGGGTCTCCATCGCGTTGCGACCAGCGCCAGCGATGTGGCGTCGGTGACGCCGTTGAGCAACAACGCGACCGTCGCTTCAGTTCCGGTTCCGTGGCAATCGAACGAGCTGCCGTCCGGGTTTGATCCTGAGTCTTTTGGTGAACTGATCCGCCGTCTCAGTCTTCGCTTGGCGCCTCGGACTCCGACCATGGTCGGATTCTGCTGTTGGATTCGTGGCGAAGCCCTCGACCGCGTAGGTGGCTTCGACGTCGAGGCGTTCGGCGCGGGGTACGGAGAGGAGAACGAGTGGTCGATGAGGGCCGAGGAGGCCGGCTACCGGCATCTCATCGACGACGCAACGTTCGTCTATCACTCCGGTGCCGCAAGTTTCGGAGATCGGGCGAGCGAGCTGCGTCGCCAAGCAAGTTCGAAGCTCGAGACAAGACATCCGGAGTATCGGAGACGAGTTGCTGAGATGATGAATCAGCATCCGCTGGCCGAATTCCATGCTCTCTTGCAGTGGTGGCTCGAGGATCAAGGAGCACCGACGTCGGACGTCTCGGGCTCCGGCACGCCTGCCCGCATCGGTCTGCTCACCGGAAGGCCTCCCCATCGGCGGTACGGCGGCGTGGAGTGCCACGTTCGTGACCTCGAGTCTGCTCTCGCCGCTCGCGGTGTCGCCACGCACCTCATTTACGCGGAACCGAGACCTGGAGTCGCACAGACACCCGGACGGCCGAAGTCTTCGAGATTCAGCGTCTGCTGCGCTCAGCGGACGAGAAACGGTCTGAGGACCTTGGAGTTGGCGGGCTGCGCGAAGACGATGGAGGATCTCGGTGCTAGTGAGCGCAAAGTCGTCCGCGGTGCATCGACGCGAGATGAAGCTGCACTCTCGCATCACGCCTTCACAGAAAGAGACGAAAGTCTCGACGCACGACTCCGCTACCTGATCCGAGCCTTCGATCTGGATGTCTTGCACATCCAGCATCTCACCGAGGTCTGGCCAGCGGCGGCGTTGACGGACCTGAGCGTCGCGACGATGCTCTCACTGCACGACTTTTCGATGTTCTGTGAGCGGAGCGACCTCCTGGAGTTTCCCGTGGGCCGCTTTTGTGGCTTTTGCAGAGACGAGGCACGTTGCGAGCGATGCCTTGGGCATGGTGGGCACCGGGGGCCGAGACGCACAAGCTTTCAGGATCGTCGTCGCGGTGATTCCGGTACCTTGCTCCGCACTGCCGATGCCGTGGTTGCGCCGAGTCGCTATCTGGCCGAGCGGATGGGCGAGCTGTTTGCGGAGCTCGAGGGCCGAGACATCGAGGTCGTCCCTCACGGTGTCGGTCGAACACGTCTCACGCGATCCAAGACTCGGCGCACGGATGACCTACGCTCGGAGCGCGCCAGTTCGGGGGAGTTCCACGTAGCTTTTGTCGGTGCGTTCCGGGTTGCCAAAGGTGCCAGGGTCTTCGTGGATCTGGTCGAGCAGTTGGGCACAGATTCGTCTCGTCGGAGCTGGCGTTGGTCCGTGTTGGGCCGGCTCGAAGACGAAGAATCGACTCGCGAGTTGCGTCGTGTGAGTCGCCGCCGTGGAGTCAGTTTGGCGCTCCACGGAAGTTACGCGACCGGAATGCTGCCGGACCTCCTGATCTCACGCGAGGTGGACCTCGCGCTCTTGCTCTCGACGTGTCCGGAGACCTTCAGCTACACCTTGAGCGAATGCCTGCAAGCAGCGGTCCCGGTGCTCGCTTTTGATCACGGCGCTATTGGTGAGAGGTTGCGGGATGTTGGAGCCGAAGAGCTCCTGATTCCCTTGGAGGAGGGCGTTGATGGTCTCGCTGCCCGTCTCGTCGGGATCGCCGAAGGAAGACTCGAGTTGCCGAAGGCCGAAAGCCTGGAGCAAGCAGAGTCTCCAGACATCGACGACGTGGCGCCCCACTATCTCGCGCTCTACAGCGATATCGCTACGCGCCACTCGCGGATCGGCGCGGAACAGGCCAGCGAGCACGCGTCCTCGACTCGACGGGGAGTCGACAGGGGTGGCACGTGACGCGAGAAAACAGACAGGGCCGGCGCTCTCTGCACGTTGTGCACGGCTATCCGCACGAGGCTCGGGGAGGCACCGAGAACTATACCGAGTGGCTCACCCGAGCGCTCGTCGAAGCTGGTGAGCGCCCCACCGTGTTCACACGGAGCGCGGCTCCTGAGCGCTCGGGCACCTTGGTCGAAGGCGTGCACGACGCTGTCCCTGTGGTGCGTTTCGTCAACCATTACGACCAACGAAGACCCTGGGTGCGCAACGCCCTGCTCAGTCGATCCGCCGGCGCTGCTTTCGAGCACAGCTTGAGGCGATCGAGACCCCATTTGGTTCACGTTCACCACCTGTCGGGGCACGCGCTCTCCCTGATGTCCATGGCAAGTCGTAGGCGGGTCAAGACAGTCTTCCAACTTCAGGACTGGTGGCTTGCGTGCGCGCGAGTCAACCTGCTCGAAGCTGGTCGCAGACCTTGCGACGGTCCCAGCGCCAGGCGGTGCTCGCGCTGTTTTGTCCTCACCAACCTGCCGCCGGCTCGACTCTGGAACCCTCTGCTGTACGCGCTTCGCGAGTCCCTGGCGAAACGAGCCCTTCGCCGCGCTGACCTCGTCGTCGCAGGCTCTCAGACCATCGTCGACTGGTTCGACGTGCGAGGTTGGCTGCCTCAGGATACCGACGTCAGAGTCATCCCCTACGGTGTTCCTCCGTTCATTGCGGAAAAAGGCAAGACGGGCGAAGCAGGCGAAACAGACCGGTGCGCGAGCGCTGGACAAGAGGATCGTTCAGAGACGTTTGTCTTTGGTCTCATCGGTACCGTCATGGCTCACAAAGGCCCAGCGGTGGCCGCTCGGTTGGTCGAGCGACTGAACGAACGTCACGGAAGCAACGCCGTACGACTCGAGATCTGGGGGGCGTCGACTCAGTCTCCAGAGTTGGTGGCCGAGCTTCGAGATCGGCCCGGAGTCGACGTGTGTGGACCCTTCGAGGAAGCCGACAAAGAGGCGGTCTTTAGTCGCTTTGATGCGGTGATCGTGCCTTCGGTAGGTGCCGAGTCATTCGGCATCGTCGGTGTCGAGGCTCAACTGCGAGGAATACCGGTTCTGGCGAGCCGTGCCGGTGCGCTCGAAGAGACCTTGTCGCGACATGGAGGAGCAGGTTTCTTCGACGTCGGGAATGACGCCCAGATGATCCAGGTCGCCGAGGAACTTCTCTCGGGTAAGCTCCCTCGCGCCACAGGTCGCCCCAAGCTCTGGAGCCGGCATGTGGAAGAGGTGATGAGCTTGTACGATGAGCTCCTGGCCACTGGCTGAGGAGTCGGTCGGGCTGCTTTTCCAGGACCTGGCCAGAACAGTCGCGCCCGTTGCGCAACCCGCGGGAGTGGCGAGATCGAGACACGCACCCCACCGCGGAACCCCGGATGCATTTTTTGACTTGGCCCAGTCGGTACGGTGACCTCCTGCGCTACCTGGTTCGGAGGGATCTTGCAGTCCGCTATCGCCGCTCGGCGATCGGCTTCTTGTGGACGATGCTGCAGCCGCTCATGACGCTCGCCGTCATCTACGTCGTCTTCAGCTACTTGTTCTCCGATCGGCTTCCGGACTATCCGGTTTATGTGCTGAGCGGCTTGCTCTGGTGGAACTTCGTGTCACAGGGCATCACCTCTGGCATGACGAGCCTGCAGTCGAACAAAGGACTGTTGGTGAATTTCCCGTTGCCTTCTGAGATCTTCGTCATATCGGCGACCCTCGCTGGCCTGGTGAATCTGGCGCTTTCCCTGATTCCACTGCTGGTGATCCTGCTCGTGGTCGGGCATCCGATCTCTCCGGCCCTGCTTTTTCTTCCGGTGTCGATGGCCATAGCGTTCACCGTCGTTCTCGGCCTGAGTCTGGCGCTGGCACCCATGGCGGTGTTTTTCTCGGACGTGGTCGAGCTGACCCGCGTCATCCTGCAGATGCTGTACTTCGCTGTTCCCGTGATGTTCCCCGTCTCTATCTTGCCGGAGTCGAAGCAGTGGATCATGACTGCCAACCCGCTCTATTCGTCGCTGAGGGCTTTTCGGGACCCGATCTATCTCGGACGCTTGCCGGATCTCGAGGCCGTGTTGATCTCGCTGCTGCTCGCGGCTGTTTCGCTGTCGATTGGGGCCTATTTTCTCGGTCGTTCTCGCAACCAGCTCCACTTTCATCTGTAGATCTGGTCTCTGCGGCGCAACCAAGGTCCACATGTACGACATCAGGAATTCAACACTCGACCCTGGGCAGCAGACCGGCCAGGCTGGACCGAGCACCCGCAACGCGGGCCGGTGTTGAGGGACCACTGCAATGGCTGGTGCCAAGAGCGTGATTCGCCTGCGGGATGTGTCGGTGTGCTATCGACTCGCCAACCATCGCATTTCGTCTTTCAAGGAGTGGATGATCCAGCTGGTCCGTCGCAACTTGCAGCATCGAGACCTCTGGGCGCTCAGCCAGATCGACATCGAGCTCGAGCCGGGTGATCGGCTCGGTGTTCTGGGGCGCAATGGTGCGGGCAAGAGCACGTTGCTCAAGGTCATCGGCGGCGTCTTGCGCCCGACGACAGGCAGCGTCGAGGTCGAGGGTCGCCTGGTTCCTCTGCTGGCTCTCGGCACGGGATTCGATGCGGAGCTGACGGGTCTCGAGAACATCTACCTGAACGCCCTGCTTCTCGGTCGAAGACGCGCCGAAATCGACGAGCGCGTGCCGGAGATCGTTGCCTTCTCTGGCCTCGAGGACTTCATTCATGCCCCGATCAGGAACTACTCAGCGGGCATGATCGCTCGCTTGGGGTTCTCCGTCGCCACGGCGTGGCGACCGGACATCATCTTGATCGACGAGGTCCTGGCTGTGGGCGATGCCGGTTTCCGGCAGCGTTGTCTCGATCGGCTCGAAGAGCTCTGCGAACGTCGCTGCACGGTCGTTCTGGTATCGCATTCAGACAACCAGCTGCTCGAAGCCTGCGACCGCGGACTCTGGCTGGACCATGGGCTCTGCCTCGCGGACGGACCGATCGAAGAGGTCGTTGGTGCCTACCAAGAGGCTCAGTTGCGGCCTGCTCCGGAGGAGACAGGGCTGGAGTCTGAAGCTGCCGATCGGCAATAGTCCCGAAGGGCTACTCCAGGTCGTAGCCAAAATCGGAGAGAGCGTAACCGAAGTTCTCGGTGACGGTCGCTGCAAGCTCCGGCGCGAGCTCACGACGCCACCGGCTGACCGAGCGAGCTACCGATTCACTCGTCGTGTGGCTGAGCTCGGCTTCACTTCGGGAATTCGCACGTGCCACGACAGCAGCGATCGTCTCCGGGCTGTCGTCGACGCCGAGGTATTGGAAGACGTCAGCCCACACACGCTCCGGCTGGGTGATGAGATCTTCGTACCGGACGACTAGACCCGACGAGCCACGACGACGCCAGGCTTCGTGCAACTCTCTCACCCCCGGCAGCACTCGGGCATAGTCTTCGTCGGTTTCGAAGCTCTCGCGGCCAAAGGTCACGACCCCGCGCCTTTCGTTGAAGGCCAGAGTCGATGTGAGCATGTCCCGGAAGTCCCGGACCAGGAAGATCTCGCGGGCGCCTTCGTACAGGTCGAGCAGCCACGCTTCTCCGCTGAACGGTGTGTGCTTCTCGGCAAAGTAGCGAGCGTTCGGTCGAGCCATCACCTGAGCGGTCGTTTGGTAGTAGCTCTCGATACATTCCAAGACGTGACGTACCGACGAGCTCACGTGCCCGGGGGTGAATCTCTCTTCGACCCAGTCCGGCAAGAGCACTGACTCGTCGATCGAGATCGATCGGTGCAAGACCTTCATGAAGTGTTTGGCCATCCGCACTTCGTAGGGGAACGTGGGTGTCGTGATGATCTCGGGGTGCTCGAGGAGCCCTTGAAGGGCGAGCGTCGTTCCCGTTCGACCGAGGCTGGTGACGACCAGCGGAAGCAGGCTCGGTGAGAACTCTGGCTTGTCCTGTCTCACGACTGCCCGAACGGTTGCCACGCGAGTCAGGCTGGATTCGGTTGCCAAGGAGATCTCGAACTCGAGCGGGCCTGCGCTCACGTGCCCGAGCGCCACTTCATGGACGAAGCCAGCGCGCTCGACCCCCGGCTTACCGGGATAGGCCTGGGCAATGTCGGGGCGATGCACCACGATGGGTAAAAACGCCTTGTCGAAATCCCAGCCGATGTGAACGGTTCCGACCGGGTCGGGATCGCCGATGGCCCAGCCGCTGAACCTCACTCTCAGGTGATGACAGATCTGACCTGGCTTCGGAGCGTCTATGCCGAGCGTCAGCCCGGGAATCGTCTGGTCGATGTCGACGTCAACGATCTCGATGGCCCACATCGTCCCTCTCCTTCTCGATGGCTCTCGAGGATCTCATGCCCTTTGGGCGAAGGAAAGCCGCGCGGGATGAAAGGCGAAGCTCGCCTTCGCACGGTCCCGGTGTCTCAAGCGATCACCGACGAGCCGCGCGCCGTCCAGGCGTCTGTCAGCGATGGCGGAAGACGCCGGCCGAGCCGTCGAGATCCCGGTACTGGGCAAGAACTTCGTCGTCGCTGGCGTTTGCCGCCACATACCCGCGGTGGTGTTTGGTGAGGTCTTTGACCACGCTGAACTGAGCTTCTTCGACGATCGCTCGTAGGCCCGCAGCGTTGGGTCCCCACTTGTTTGTGTGGTCGCCGTGGAGTGCTGCGCGGGGGAAAAACTCCATGAGAGGAGTGTTGCTGCTCTGGAGCTCGGGGTCGACGCAGAGCTGGGTTTCCACGAGCAACGTGCCGCCAGTCTTGGTAACGGCTCGGATTCGATCCAAGGCCAACATCGGGTTGCGCAGGTGATAGAGCACGCCGAGGAACAAGACGAGGTCGAAGACCCCATGTTTGTCCGGGTGAAGGTCATAGACGTTGTCGACCAGGTACGTCGTCTTGCTGCCGACCAGCTCGGATGCGATCGAAAACCCCGTTCGGTCGGGTGGGGCGTAGTCGATGCCGACGACCGTGGCCCCTCGACGCTCGAGCTCAAAAGAGAAAAAGCCGTCGCGGCAGCCGATGTCGAGAGCCCTGATGCCGCTGCAGTCCGCCGGCAGCCCCATCAGGTCGAGATCCATGAGCGCACGCGGAGAGTCATGGGTTCCCGGAGTGACGACTCCAGGGGCCACCTCGATCCTGTGATACCAGAACGGATGTTCGGCGATGCGGGCCGTTGCCTCTTCGGGATCGATCGAAGGTCTTGACTCCATCTGTCGCTCCTGGTCGCCCTGGTGCTCGAATCCGACGAACAGTACTACATCGCGAGATAGTCGACTGCTCCACGTCACCACTCGGCTGTGACCCTCTGGACAACTGATTCGTCAGCCGATCAGCCGAGCTCGAGCAGGAAGTCGGGCCCGGATGCCTCGAGCTCACGATGAGCCGAGAAGACCCCGCCCTCGGCGACGGAGCACGGAGCTCAAGCGCGCCCGCAGCGGCAGGGTCTTGCGGACGCGGCGAACCTCGTCTTTAGGGAGGGAGTTGCCCCGGTCACCTTCGAGGGCGATCCAGTAGGCGAAGCGCTGACGGTCGACGCCTAATGGATCCGGGAAAGACTCTTGGAGATCCGGCCGGTTTTGGTGGAGCTGCATGGCGGGTAGGCTCACGAGCGGCCGCGCGTCTTCGTCCGGCAGGGGGACCTCGGCCGTCATCTGCGGGTTCTCTGTCTCACGGGTCGGGCTTTGCGTCGCGCTGGGCTGAGATGGCGGCGCTAGGTCGGCAAGGTATTCGGCGAGCTTCGCCAGAAGGCGCTCATGTGAGGCGCCCGCGAAGCCCAGCTGGCTTGCCGAGACGTCGGTGAACCAGCGCAGCATTCGCTCTCTCTCGGTGTCGAAGGGATCCGTGATGGCCGCCTGGAGCCCGACGTTTTGCGACCAGTACCACGACACCAGGCGCGGCAAGAGCCGGTCGTCGAGATCGAGACTCCACTCCCAGAAGCTCTCAGGGCCCAGAGCAAAGGGATCGGTCCACTGCGGCGTATCATCCTCCTGGATGCGAGCTGGATCGCGAAACCAGCGCCGCAAGATGTCTGGAACGGGCGAGCCATCGTCGAAGACGTCGTAGGCATACGACAGTTTCTGGGTTTTTTCGTGGCCCGCCCTCAGCAGGCGCCCACGGTAGTCCTCGAAGAGTGGGGTCAGCTGTGGGACGTCGCTCAGGCGAAATCGGTCTTGGTACTTCGAGATCCTGTCGAGGTCGTTGATCTGCAGGCCGCTGAAGTGAAAAAAGGCCACCGGGGAGCCATTGATCGACGGTACGGCATCGGACAGGTCCACCTGGCGCTCCTGCAGATTCCAGTACGCCACGTTGTAGCAGGGGTCGCGAGTGATGCAGACCTCCGAGAACAGTGAGGGAACGAGGTCGGCCCACTTCTGATCCACGAAGAGGCCGTTGTGGACCTCATGAACGCAGAATCGACGAAGGCGGTGATCCCACCAGTCCAGGAACCTCTCGGTCTCGCGACTGCGGGAGATCCCGATGAAGCCGAGGTTGTATGCGCCGGATTGGAGGAAGGTCTGCTCGCTGGGCAAGAGCTCGTCGTCGAGAGGCTGCAGGATGTGCGGCGTCAGCAAGATGTTGCACGCCTCGAGCCTCCGATAGAGCTGGTCCAACGGCGACAGAATGAGGATGTCGGGGTCGAAGTAGCAGAGTTGGTCGAACTGTTCGCGGTTGAGGAGGTTGGCGAGTAGCCTGGGCTTGACGGCGGTGCTCAGCTCGAGGATCGAGTAGCGAAAGGCCAGACTGGGCCATGAGTCGAAGCCGAGGTCCTTCGCGAAGAGAGTCTCGAACGGCTCGGCGTCATAGTCGAGCATCGGGTTCGGCTCGTCGACGACGAGAGTGAAGAACCGGCCTTGGGGGTGGTGCTCCAAAAAGGAGTTGGCCAGGACCCGCGCGAAGGCGATGTAGTTGTTGGCGACGATGGTGCACGCCGCTGGTGCGCTCAGACTCAAGGGCAGGCTCCGCGGCGGCCCGGGAGTGGTGGTCTAGCCGGTCGTCGGCAGGGTGCTGGCACAGTGATCTCTCCGCCCCGAGCCTCGTCGCTGACCGACTGGCTGGAACGGCCTGAACGAAGGTTGGAAGGCAAAGGTGCGTTGGTGCGCCGCTACCCTAACAGCCCCGCAACTCGGTCCGGGTGGTGCTATGGCTGCGGTCTACAGGGGGGAGAGAACGCAAGAAGGCGGACCAGCCAGTTGGCCAGCCCGCCTTCGAAGATTCAGAACAAACAACGGCAGTCAGACGGCGCCGTCGCTTCTTCTGTCAGGCAGCGATCGTCAGGGCAGGTAGATGTCCCAGACGCCGTCCCGGTTGACGAGGATTTCGGCGACGCCGTCACCATCCCAGTCACCAGCCACCGGCGGGCCAGAGTCGGCCAGACCGATGTAGGTGTCGCGAGTCGACACAAAGTCGTCGAGCTCGAAGTTGCCGGTGGGAGCGGTGCCGGAGAGATAACCCCAGCGCGCCGTTTCGACCGAAGTGCCGTCGCTGTCGAGCCCGGTCAGACCGGTCAGCTGGACGCCGTCGATCCAGACGTCCAGAACACCGTCGTTGGCGCCAGGTGCAGAGCTCACCTGCCAATCGAACTCGAACGCATGCCAACCGTACTGAATGGGAAACGGACCCGCGGTTGCCGTACCGCCACCGTCGACGGTGCGAAAGCGTACGCCGTCTGTGGCGAACGTCACCCGCACGACGGGATTGTCCGAGCCGTCGAGTGCGCGAAAGTTGTCGAACTCGCCAGTGATGGTCGCAGGGGACACGTTGGCGTAGAAGCGGACACGGTAGCGACCCTCGGCGGCCGGGCTGTTGTCTTGCACGTAGGCCACGGTCGACGTGTTCATGTTGACCTGGAGGCCAAAGTTGCCGGTGTAGGCGGCTTCTGCGACGACGTTGAGCTCAGCGGCGCTCGCGGGTGCACCGAGAAGGGCACCAAGCACGAGCACAGAGAGACCAACTCCTACCTTCTTAGTCATTTGGATTTTCATTGATATGTCCTTCCTGTCTCTCTCGACCGGTTCATTCCTGGGTCAGCTTCGAAATGAAGCGCTCGTTGCCGACGTTGCCGATCCAGAGTCCGCGATCGAACGTGGGCGCGTCGTCGCTGTAGAGAGTCAAGGCACCGCTGTTGAACACGGCCGGCTCGACTGATCCATCGCCGTCCCAGTCGATTGGCACCGGCTCTCCACCAGAGGCCGGTCCGGTCCAGAAGTTGCGGTCCAGTGTTCCAGTGTTGTAGTCGTACTGCCACCAGTTGCCGTTCAAGAAGACGGTCAGGGTGTCGAAGCCGTCACCGTCGAAGTCTGCTCCGAAGGCGCGCATGGGCGAGCCGGTGAGCGGAGTGCCGCCACCGTCGACGGCCTGGAAGGTGGTCAGAAGAGTTGCCACCGGCTCTGCGGGCGTGAAGACCCTGAACGTTGCCGTGCTGGGGCAGAACGTGGCCAGCTCGAGGCCAGCGTCGCCAGTGAAGTTGCCGGTGATGGGCTTGCAGTCAGCCGTGTGGGCTCCGAGCCACATCGCCATGATCGGCGCTGCACCCGGGGTCGGATTGAGCGTCTCGTAGACGTTCCAGACACCCTGGTAGAACCACGACACGTCGTCGAAGCCGTCGCCGGTGTAGTCGGCGGGCGCCGGATACTTGTCGGCGGTCGTGACCCAGATGCCGCCGAGGTAGCCGGCCGTGCCGGTACCGGTGACGCCACCGCGGTCGAACATGTGCCAGGCACCGCCGCAGAGCTTCGACAGCTCGGGGCCGTTCGGAGTCTTGTAGTTGGCTGGCACTGGAATGCATGCAGGATCTGCTGGACCCGACCAGAGCGAGCCCACCGGCTGCGCGGACGCTGCAGTCGAAAGCAGCCCCAGCACAAGGAGGACCCCGGCCACTTGCCAGGTCTTGTGACTCGTCATGAGTTCACCTCGTTTCGTTGGTTGTTGTTCATCGGTTTCCACATCAAACAGGCGTTGTAGACAAGCGCTTGGGTACGAGTGCGATTCATGGCTCCTGCGCTCACCGTTGGGCGCTGGCGCTCCCGAGCTCCCATCCTCCGAGTCCACCCGACTCGAAGTCCCCAATCGAGATCTCGCGCTCCGTCCGAGAGTCTTCGTCGAGACGCTCGAGCGAGCCCGACTCGAAGCCGTCGGCGCTCAGCTGCATGACCATGGGTTCGGGCGCACGGTCGAGCGCGACGGAGAGCAGTGAGACCGCGACGATCAGGACGGCTGCGGCCACGAGTGCGAGCCGTCGCCACGACGTCGAAGCGGGATGTGTCGAAGCGGGATGTGTCGAAGCCAGAGGTGCCGAAGCCAGAGGTGCCGAAGCGGACCTTGCTGACTCGCCTGTCACGAGCTCGATTCCCGCTGCGACCACTTCCGAGTCCCTCGAGTCGAAGCCCGACTCAAAGTCCGTCGAGATCTCGGCATAGCTCGCCTGAAGCCGGGCTACCTCTTCCCTACATTCGCTGCAGGCTTCCAGATGCTGGCCGACCACATCCCAGGAGCCGCGTCCCGAAGCATCACGACTTGCCGAGGACGGCTCTCCTGCCAGCACCCAGTCCATGAGCTCGTCGGCGCTGGGATGAGTCCCATAGAGCGCGGCGGCTTCGAGGACTCTGCGGCTCTCGAGAGCGCAACTCGGGCACTCCGCTGCATGCGCTCGGAAGGCATCGAGCTCGGCGGCACCCTCAGGAGTGCGTGAGCTGGAGCCGTTGAGCAGCCAGGGCAGGGTTTCGCGAAGGTTTCGGCAGGTCATTGTCGTGCGTCCTCGAGACATGAAGGCGTGCGGGCGGCTGCTGCGTTACAACTTTTTTTGCGCTTTTCTGGCAGTCGGCGCTTTTTGGTGTCTCTGGGAGTGGACGCCCACGCGCTCCCCACCCCTGCGTCAGCCACCCAGCCTCCGCTTCTTCGAAAGCGCCCAGCGACGGCAACGAAGCACACGAACTCGGAGTGCTCCCTCCGTCAGGCCGAGCGCCTGGCTCATCTCCTCGTAGGACTCGCCGAGGTGCAGGCGGCGCCACAGCTCCCGACATTCGGCCGACGCCATACCCAGGATCTTGAGCGAGAGATCGCGGGCTGCGAAGTCGACGGTGACTGTCGACCCTTCCGACAGGCTCGACTCCCCGTCCAGACTGAGCCAGTCGACGCGCCGAGCACGACGTCGCGCATCGATACAGCTGCGGTTGGTCAAGCGCCAGACCCACGCGCGAAGGTCGTGAATCCCCTCGAAGTCTCGTTTCTCGAGCTCCGCCAGCACCTCGACGGTGGCGGCGCGCACCACATCTTCCCACTCGGCCCCGAGATCGGCCCTGAAGGGGGTCGCCACTTTGGCGATGAAGTCCTCCAGCTCCTTCGCGGCATCGTCCTCGCCGGCCGCCAAGCGGGCCAACAGCGGGTCGCTCACGGGCTCGGAGCCTCGACGGAGCGGGCGGCGAGATACCGTTCGGTGGCTTGGTGCGCGAGTCCGGCTACGCGGCAGTGAGCGGATCGCTGGATGCCTGCGGGTCTCATCGGGCGTTTCATAGCCTGTCACAGTGCCGTGAGCGACTGGCTGTGGGTCACGAGCACGAGGGAGGCGGCGAAGGGGTCAGGCAAGGGAGTCAAGAGTGCCCTGCTACTATTCGCCGGCCGCGCAGGTGGCCCGCAGAGGGTGAGAAAGAGGGTGAGAGAACGTGACCTCCCGACTCCACGACCCCAATCGCGGTAAGCCCCAGCGCGCAGGCAGCCGACGCTGGTTTGTCCTGGTCACGCTGCTCGGCGTGTGGCTGCTCGTCGAGCTCATCGCGTGGGCGGGCTTGCCCCTGCTCACGGGCGGCGCGCGCGATCTCGGTGCGCTGGCGCGCACGCGCGAGGAGCGCGCGTTGGAGATCCAAGAGGGACAGTTCAACGACCCCAAGCTCGAGGTCCTCCATCCCTACCTGGGGTTTGTCCTCGATCCCGCTCTCAACAGCCCGGCACTCACTGCGAACCACGGCGGAGTACCGATCTCGGACTTTGGGCTGATCGACCACGCATCGCCGGTCCGAGCCGCTTCCGAAGATGAAGTGATCGTGGGGATGTTTGGCGGGTCGTTTGCCTACTTCTTCTCGGTCCACGGCCTCGACGAGGCACTCGAGCAGCTGGCCAGGCTCCCGGAGTACCGAGGGAAGAAGATGACGGTGGTCCGGTTGGCCCTGGGCGGCTACAAGCAGCCTCAGCAGTTGATCGGTCTCAGCTACCTGCTGGCTCTGGGAGCCCACTTCGATGTGCTGATCAACCTCGATGGCTTCAACGAGGTGGCGCTTACGGCGGGACAGAATGTCAGCTCCGGCGTCTTCCCGCCGTTCCCGAGAGGCTGGGCCGGCCGGCTCGACGGCGTCGTCCAGGGTGAAGAGCTGGAGGCGATGGTCGCCATCGCCAGTCTGCGGGCGCAGCGTCGAGAGTGGGCCGATCGTTTCAGCGGTGTGCTGGGGCTCAGCCCGGTCGGCAACATCGCCTGGCTCGTGCGTGATGGACGTCTCGGGGAGAGCCTTCAGGATGCCCAGCTCAGGCTCAACGAGATGTCGCAGGCCAGCGACTTTGCGTCGAGTGGCCCCAGTGTCGACTATCCGGATCACGAGGTGATGTTCGACGAGCTCGCTCAGGTGTGGCACGACTCCTCTCTGACCATGGCTCAAATCAGTGGGGCTCGAGGCATCCGCTACGTCCATGTGCTCCAGCCGAACCAGCATCTGGATGGATCCAAGCCCATCGGCGAGGCCGAAGCCAAAACCGCTCTCGAGCCGCCTCACTACCACTACATCGTTCAGAAGGGCTATCCGCGACTGCGGGAGAAAGGCAAACAGCTCGTCGCGGCCGGGGTCGAGTTCCACGACCTGACGATGGTTTTCGAGGACCATAGCGAGCCGCTCTATGTGGATGCCTGTTGTCACGTGTCGCCCCGCGGTTATGAGATCGTCGGCGAGGCGCTGGGGCGGGCTCTCGTGAGTGCGCGCTGAGGTCCGGGCCCACGACAAATGGGGCGACCGACGGCTGCTGCTTCGGTCAAGAATTGGGGTGCTCGGGGTAAGGTCGGCCCGCCGAGTCGGTGACCCGTGATCGCCGGTCGCTAAACAACCCCCTTCGACAACCCCTTCGAATCGTGCGTGGCGTCAATCTAGTCGGATACCTGAAGGCCGAGAGCGGCGTCGGCCAGGTCGGGCGGTCTTTGGCTCGTGTCCTCGAAGCCGCTCGGATTCCGTACTCCGTCCATTTCTTCGATCAGACGCGTAGCCGGCAGCAGCATGCCTTCGACTTTGGGTCCGCTACCAACGAGCGTTTCGACACCAACCTACTCTGCATCAACGCCGATCAGACCCGGATCTTCATGGAGGGGCCTGGTGCGGAGCTCACGACTGGCCGCCGCAACATCGGAGTCTGGGCCTGGGAGGTGGATGTCCTACCCGAGCGCATGAGGTCGGCGGGAGAGCTCGTCGACGAAGCGTGGGGAATCAGTCAGTACACCGCCGACTGCGTCGCGCCCTGGGTCGAGTGTCCGGTCCGGGCCATGCCTCTACCGATCGAGCTCGCCCCCGTCTCAGAGCAGTCGCGGCTCGAGCTCGGGCTTCCGAGTGGGTTCCTGGTGCTCTCGTGCTTCGATCTCGATTCCGTGTTCGAGCGCAAGAACCCGCTGGCCGTTCTGCGCACCTTCCGCCAGGCGTTCCCCGAGCCCGGCGAAGCCCAGCTGGTTCTCAAGACCATCAACGGCTCGTTCCATCCGCAGCGTGTCGAGGAGCTCGAAGAAGAGTGCGGTGAGCGACCGGATATTCACTTCACGGACGGCTACCTGCCCTACGAAGAGCAGCTGGCGATCATGGCGCATTGCGACGTCTACCTGACGCTTCATCGTGCTGAAGGATTTGGCCTGACCCTCGGAGAGGCGATGGCGCTGGGCAAGCCGGTCGTGGCCACGGGCTTCTCGGCCAACCTCGAGTTCATGACGGGGCTCAACAGTCGACTCGTCGACTACGTGCCGGTGCGAGTTGGCCCTCACGCCGCTCCTTATCCTCGGGACGCCATCTGGGCGGAGCCGTGTGTGGCGGATGCGGCTCAGAAGCTGCGCGATCTGTTCGACGATCAGAGTGGTGCTTCGGCTCTCGGCCGTCGGGCGGCGGTGGAGATTCGAGCCGAGCACTCCGCCAAGGCGCGCGCTCCCCGGCTGACTCGGTTGCTCGAGGCCGCCTGGGGCCGTCGGTCTCCGACAGAGGGGGCGACGACCGTCGGCGACGGCGGTGCGCTCGAGTCGCTGGGCTACGCCGGAGGGCTCCTCGAGCGTGGTCCGCAGACTGATCTGCCGTCACGCCTCGGAGCGCTCGCGCGGATGTGGCGGCGCACGACCTTCCGGATGCTGCAGAACTACGATCTGCATCAGCAGGCGATCGTGCGCGCCTTGATCTCGTCGGGAGCGCAGGCCAGCGAAGAGTCGCGGGCATTGGACGCCAAGGTGCTCGAGGCGGCCCGCGACCTCGACGGATTGACGCTGCGGCTGAGTCAACTGGGCAACGCTCTCGAGGCGGAGCGCTCGGCTCGTCATGGCATCGCGGGCCGTCTGGAAGATCGTTTGGTGCGGTCGCTGCGCGCTCATGAGGAGCGAGCGGCGGCGGTGAGGAAGGCCGATGTCGCGGCCGTCGCGACACTGAGAGCCGAGGCGCTTGCAAGGCAGGCAGCCGAAGCTTCGGCCATGCAGCAGGTGCTCGAGAGATTGAGCGCGATCGAAACGAGACTCGAGCGCCTCGAGAGTCGCTCCGCCGATGTGCTCGGAAAGTTCGTGGTCGTCGATGATGAGCTCGAGCATCAGCGCGCGCGCACGGGTGACCTGGAACGACGATTGAGCGCTCAGGCAGAGCGCCATCAAGAGGAGCAAGAAGCAGCCCAAGCACGCATCCGCGAGCTCGAGGAGACGCTTCTGGCGACGACGGTGAGAGCCCAGGATCTCGAGGACCGGCACGGCGGCCTTCAGAAGTCGATCCAGGACCTCGAGGCTGCCGTCGCGGCTCGACTCGCCGCCATGGCAGCAGCGACGCCCTGGGGTCGCGCGATCGAGGTGGCTGGGCGCCGAATCGAAGAGGTGGGCCAGGCCGTGACCGAGCTTCGAGACGAGATGTTCAGCGCTCCCTATCTCGCGGCCCCCGAGGAGTTGATCGTCGATCGTGACGGTGTTCCGACTCTGAGCTGGTCGAGTACCGAGGCCGCTGGAGCCGGCGATGGCTACCCAGCGTTCGAAGACGTCTTTCGCGGGACGTTCGAGTTCATTCGCGAAAGGCACGAGTCTTATCTTTCGGATCTCGCAGAGCAGGCGCCGATCCTGGACTTCGGCTGTGGCAGGGGAGAGATGCTCGATCTTCTCCGCGAAGCCGGAATCGAGGCCACCGGAGTCGATCAGGATGCCGACCAGGTCGCACGCTGCGCCGCGCTGGGACTCGATGTGGTGTGTGGTGATGGCCTGGAGCACCTCGAGGGTCTCCCAGATCAGAGCCTCGGCGCGATCTTCTCTGCGCAGGTCGTCGAGCACCTCGACGTCGGCGAGATCGATCGACTCCTGCGAACGAGCTTGAAGAAGCTCCGTCCGGATGGACTATTGGTCCTCGAAACGCCGAACCCACACTCTCCGAGGGCCCTTCGGGCTTTCTGGGTCGACCCCACCCACCGAGCGCCCCTCTTCCCGGAGACCATGCTCGTTCTCGCTCGCGACTGTGGCTTCGGTCAGATCGAGGTCCGCTTCCCGTTTGGCCAGGGTAACTACGAGACCGATCGCAAGACGCAGGGCGAGTACGCGCTGTTCGCGAGAAAGACCACGAGAAAGACCACAGGCATGAGGAAGACCAAAAGGTCGTGACCCTGGGCTCGAGAGTGGCTCAGTCCGCCTCGAAAGCTGCGTTGCCGATCCCACGGTCGAGAGCTCGCGCTTGCGCCTCGGGTTGAGCGGCTTCGGGTCGTTGTTCCCCGCGGCGCAGGGGCTCGTGGTGCCGATCGGCCATCTGACGATAGAGCCCCAGAAGCTGTTCAGCGATCGCTTCAGGAGCGTGATGGTCCTCGAGGAGAGTGAGTCCGATCTGACGCATTTTGGCGACGGTGTCGGGGTTCTCGACGCGCTTGAGGGCCGCAACCCACTGCGCCGCCGAGTTTGAGTCTTCGACGAGCCCAAAGGCACCTTCTGCTGCGAGGCTTAGACCTTGCGCCGCGACGCGGCTTGCGACCACTGCACAGGACCTGGCCCAGGCTTCGAGAATCTTGATGCGAACCCCCGAGGACACCTGGAGCGGCACCAACAGGACAGCGTCCCGCGCAAAGACGTCGCGACTGTCGTAGGGGGCCGGGTGGAAGTGGACCGATGATGGGGAGCGTCGGGGTCGGATCGGTGCGCCGAAAATGTGGATCTGTGCTCCCGGCAGGTCGCGAGCGACATCCGCCCACAATCGCTCGACGAACTGGCGGACCCCGAGCTCGCTCAGGAGCCATCCACTCCCGCCGAAGACCACCAGGGCGGGATCGCCTTCGAGTCGCTTGGGGTTGTCTGGCAGCGGTGCAGGAAATGGCGCCGGGACGTAGGTGATCCCTTCCGGGGTCAGGTTGGCGAGCTCAGTTAGCCGCGCTCGGTCTTCGCGGGAGACCGCAGCGATCATTTGAGCGCGCTCCAGGGTGTTGGCCTCCCACCTCGCCAGTCGTTTCGCTTCCCAGCGCAGAACCCACCTCAAGGGTCCCCCCCTTTGGCTGGCCAAGTCCCGCCAGAGGTCGGACTCGACGTTTTGTGCACGGAGGAAGACGGGGGGTGTGGCGATCGGCGGGATCGCCTCGAAGGCTTGAGGCTGCTCGACGTGGATGAGATCGAATGACTGTTGGCTCAGGAGCGAGCGGACTCGCTCTCGGGAAGAATCGTTGCGGTGTCTCCAGGCGCTCATCGGTCGTTGGGCTGCCAGCGAGAGCAGGAAGCGAGAGGCGATTCGTGGCCACGACGGCCGACGATGAAACACACCAGAGACCAGCTCTGGTCGGCAGACAGGTCTCAGGGCCTGTTCGACCGTGGCGCGCTCCTCATCGCTCACCGGGGCCACGAGAGTGATCTCGACAGGCAGCTTCGATAGCCCGCGCAGCGTCTCCCACATGAGTCGGCGACCCCCATCGATGGGTGGCCAGGGAGCCTTCGTCGCAACCCAGAGAATCTTCAGCGTTTTTGCGCCAGCGACCTTTTTACTAGTTAACATTCGGCGGTCAATGGTTGCGACCTCCATCGCCTTCGTGGGTCTCGAGGCCCAGCGGCGAAGGCTCAGAAGCCAGATTGAAGCGCGGCTGAATACGGTGCTCGATCATGGTCAGTTCGTCAACGGACCAGAAATCCGAGAGTTGGAGGCAAGGCTAACCGACTTTTGCGGCGCGGGAGATTGCGTTGGGGTGTCGAGCGGCACCGACGCGCTGCTCATGGCCCTGATGGGGGCTGGGATCGGTCGGGGCGACAGCGTCTTGGTGCCGGCCTTCACGTTTCCTGCAACGGCCGAGGTGGTGCTGTTGGCGGGTGCCCTTCCGGTGTTCGTCGACGTCGACCCCGAGACCATGAACGTCAGCGCTGCGACAGTCCAGGCGGCGCTCGGGGAGCTTGGAGATCGTCCGCTCCCCAAAGCTCTCATGGCCGTCGACTTGTTTGGGCTCCCGGCCGACTACTCAGAGCTCCAGCCCTTGTGCGACGAGCACGACATGCTGCTGATCGACGATGCCGCTCAGAGCTTTGGCGGCTCCGATAGATACGGAAAGGTGGGAGCCCTGGCCCCGGTGACTGCCACCAGCTTCTTTCCTGCGAAGCCGTTGGGCGGGTATGGCGATGGCGGAGCCCTCTTCTGTCGAGACGCTCGACTCGGCGATCTCTATCGATCGATTCGAGAGCACGGCCAGGGGCGAGAGCGCTACGACATCGATCGTATCGGCCTCAATGCCCGGCTGGACTCGTTCCAAGCAGCCGTGCTGCTCGTCAAGCTCGACGTGTTCGAGGAGGAGATTGCGGACCGAGAAGCTCTGGCCAGGGCCTACGATGCGTGTCTCGCGCCTCTCGGAAGCGTGGTGCTTCCGCCTCGACGCGACGGGGTTCAGAGCGCCTGGGCGCAGTACACGATCCAGGTCGACGATCGCGACTCCTTGCGAGCGCGCCTCGCTGAGCTGGGCGTTCCCACGGCGGTGTACTACCCGAAGCCGCTTCATCTTCAGCTGGCCTATCGAACGTACGGGAAAGGCGCGGGGAGCTTGCCAGTCGCGGAGTCGCTGGCGGGCCGGGTCGTCAGTTTGCCGATGAACCCTTACCTCGAACCCGCGGAAGTCGAATCGGTTTGCGAAGCGCTACGCAGGGTCTTCGAAACGTAGACGAGGGCGCTGGTTCGACGAGGTTCTAGCTCAGTCGACGTCCTGGCGGCCGATCAGAGATCGCGCGAGCGTCACTTCGTCGATGTATTCGAGGTCTGAGCCGACGGGAAGACCAAAGGCAAGCCTCGTGGTACGAAGTCCGCGAGCCCGGAGCAGTCTGGCGAGATAGAGCGCGGTCGCCTCACCCTCGACGTTGGGGTTGGTCGCCAGGATGACTTCCTCGACGCCTTCGAGGCGACCCAGGAGCCCATCGATGCGGAGATCGTTGGGACCAACTCCGCGTTGCGGAGAGAGTGCGCCGAGCAGGACGTGATACTGCCCCTTGAACTCGCCTGTGCGCTCGATCGGATCGATATTGAAGGGCTCTTCGACAACACAGAGCCGTCTTTGGTCGCGACCGGGGTCCGAGCACAGCCTGCAGGGGTCGACCGCGGTGATGGCGTTGCAGGTCGAGCAGTGAAAGAGCCGATCCTTGACCTCGAGAAGGGCCTCTGCGAGGTGAGCGGCCTCCTCGCGATCGGATCGCAGGATGTGATGCGCGAGTCTGGTAGCAGTCTTCGCGCCGATGCCGGGAAGTCGACTGAGCTCGCCGACGAGACGAGCTAGGGGGTCGTCGGCTCCGAAATGCATCGTCACCGCGTCGCTCTCCTCAGGAGAGGCCGTCGAGACCCGGGAGTCCCGACGCCAGAGAGCCGACCTTGCTCTGAACCTCGAGATCCACCTTGCGGAGGGCTTCGTTGACGGCGGCGATGACCAGATCCTGAAGCATCTCCGGGTCTTCTGGGTCGATCACCTCAGATGCGATGGTCAACGACTTGATGGTCTTGGTCCCGGTGACGGTGGCTTCGACCATGCCGCCGCCCGATGAAGCAGAGACCGACATGTCAGCGAGCTCCGACTTGAGCTGAGACTGAATGGACTGTGCCTGTTTGATCATTCGATGGAGGTCCATGACGTTCTCCTCAAGAACAATAGGTGCTGGATCGATGTGCACGAGGCAGGAGGGTGATCGCGCGACGAATCGCAGGGCTGCCGTCCTACAGCGACTCCGTTGAGCCAGGTAGCAGCTCACGGCTCCTTCGACGTGAGAGGCACGACGGATTCGACAGAGCCGCCGAACACGTCGAGAACCGCCTGGACGGCTGGGTCTTTGGCCGCCTCCGCCGCGAGCTGCGGGTCGACCGTGGGCTGCTTCGCCTGGCTCGTATCGCCGCGCGGGGCCTCGGGTGATGCGGCAGCTTCGTCACGGGGTGCGCCATTGACGGGCCGAGGCTCAGCTGGCATCTCGGTCTCGACGACCGACGCGCCAGAAACTGTAGGTGACCCCGGGTCTACGTCCGGCGGTGTCGCCTCGGTGATCTCGGGCGCGTCCGAGAGTGTCCACGAAGCCTGAGGGCCGATCAGCTCCTTGAGCACGTCGTCGAGCACGTCGCGAGAACGCTCCAAGGCGGAGCGAGTCAGGTCGTCGCTTGCGGGTACGGCTATGGCGAGTTTGTGCTCGTCGAGCTCTACGCCTTGAACCGAGTCGAGGTAGGCGGCGAGCGCCGGGCGGCGTTGTCGAATGGCACTGCGGACCCGGTCGAGCAGTCCTTGGTCGCCGGCGGCGTGAGTTGAGGGGCTGACCGGTTCGGCAGAAGCTCGATGTGCAGACGCGCTCCTGCCCCCGGCTGGGCCGTGAGTGCCCTCCGGAGGGCTACCCGAAGACCCTGAGGGTGCCGATCCCCCGGTCGGTGGGGGTG
>JANQPS010001121.1 GCA_028285365.1 Thermoanaerobaculia bacterium
CGAGAGACAGCGCCGTGTCCGCGGTGAGGCTCTTGCGCACGACGTCGACGAGAGTGGCTATCAGCATGCGACTGATGACGTTGCCTGCCCCCCACCCCACACCGTCTTCCGACACCTGGCCCGCCTGCTCGCTGCTCCAGTTCTCGGACAGTTCGTACAGCACCCGGTAGGCCTCCAAGCTTCCCGATCTCACGCCCAGCGGATTGCGGCCCCAGATCCCGCTCAGAGCGCCGTACTTCTCCTCGAGCTCCTCGTCCATCACCCGCACCCCACTCGCCGCCTCGTAGGCAAGGACGAGATCCAGCGGCGCCCGCGCCGCCCGTACGCTGGCGATTGCCGGGCCGAGCTCCTCGAGAATGTCGCTCGCACCGCACGTCCGCACCGTCTCGCGAGCGAGACCCAGACTCGTGCGCACCACCGCGTCGGAGACGAGCCGCAAGTAGACCATGGGCTCACGGACCATTGCCGCCGCCAGAAGGGCCAGCTGACGCTGACGTTCGAGCGCCCGCCGACACTCTCCCGCGACCAGCGCAAGCCGCACGTCGACCGCGGCGAGCTTCGTGAGCCGTAGAACACCTGGCGGCAAGAGTTCAATCACCTGCACTCCCTGCCCGCCGAACGGCAGAGAGTAGTCGAGCCCGAGTGCCGAGGGTGGCGAGGAGGCCGAGCCCGCGAGCGCTCCGAGGACACCACCGTAGCTGGCCACGACTCGCTCGGCCTCGCTGCTGACCTCATCGCTCCACAACCAGTGTGGCTCGAGCAGCTCTTCACCCCCAGCGTTCCAGGTCTCGATGGCGGCCGTACTCTCAGCGACTCGCCTCAGCTCTTTTCCCGGTGCCGCTGGAGGCGGCAGGAGGGAGTCATACGCAGCCGGATCCAGAGGCCCGATCTCTTCGAAGCGACTCTCAGCTCGACGCCAGCTCCAGTCGAAGACGATGCGCGTCCCCACGACGAGCACCAGGAGTAGCCCCAAGGCAACTCCTAGCCGCCTGATCCACCGTTTCTGAGTTTCGCCAGCCACCGGGTCTCACTTCCTAGCGGGACTTGGTCTCGTCTTCCTGCCCCTAGGCTACGAACGATACTCAAGACTCATTCCAGCCATACACACGGGCCGATCCTTCGGGCAGCCCGCCCATCATTGCGCCTGTGCCGAGTACAGCACGTACTTCCAGGGGTAGAACAGAAAGCCGGCGTTGAGAACGACGTACTGCGGATCCGCCTTCAAAAGAACCCGCGGCAGGTGGCGAATCAACCAGCGCTTGAAGGGGGCGATCACGCGTCCGGTCGCCTCCTCCCAGTGCGTAATCTCGAATCCCACGTCTTCGAGGCCCCCTCTCAACGTCTCGACCGACCCGACGTTGCCCTGGGGGAACTGCATGCCCCGGCGATGGAAAGGCAAGGTCATCTTCTGTAAGACACCCCGCGCTGGCGGAACGACGAGCTCCGACCCGGACATCCAGCCGGACGGCTCGAGGACACGCCGAGCTTCCGCGTAGAAGTCGCGACGAGTGTGGAAGTGATGCGCCGCCTCGACTGACACGACTCCGCTCACGCTCGCACGCCGGAGTGGCAGGCTCGAGGCGCTGGCGCCCGCAACTCGCACCCCGGGTCGGCGTCGCGCGAGTTGGCCGAACGACACGTTTACCCCGACGTTGAGCATCTCATCGCCCAGGATTTCGAGAAGGCCTCCATAGCCACAACCAACGTCCAGGACGACCGAACGACTCGTCGACTCGGCGATCGTAGCGTCGTGGCGCATGCCGAGCACCCTTCGAAAGAGTGCGTCGCTGGCAGTCTCCAAGCTCTGGAACCGCCTGACATCCAGTCCTTCCCAGTAGCCCATGTTCGCGACCTGGGACGGCGCGTAGATGAGTCGACCTCTCAGGGTGTCGTAGAGGGCCGCCGCCTGATCGTCTCGCCGCACCCAGCTCAGGCGTCGTGAGAATCCGTTGCGCTCGTCCCGCCACCCGGTCATTGGTCGTATGTAACCCGCACGGTCCCGAGACAAATGTCCTCTTGAGAGGTACTCTTGAGAGTCTCGGCCATGTTGCGCGCAGCCTATCGTTCGAACCCTTTGCCCAACCGCCGGAACTTCCTGACGGCGGCGCTGCTCTGTGGACCGATGTGGCTCGGATGCCTGGGCATCGGGAGCCCTCCCGAGGCTCCCGTCCTGACGGCACCAGCGGAGCGCGGCCGAGCGGCCCTGGACCCCTCGATGATGACCGAGGAGTCCGCGCAGGTCCTGCGAGTCCGCTACCTCGACCACGTTTGGGTGCGCACACCCACGGCTGCCCTCTCGTCGCTGCATCACACCTATCTGCGCACGCAGAATCGCAACCTGCTCGCAACCGAGGCCGAGCTCTCTCTCAACTTCGCGCGCCAGCTACCGCAAGATCCTCAGCACGTCGCCAAGTGGAGCTTGATTGCCGCCTGGCGGGCTCACGAGTACTTGCTCTCGCCGCTCGACGAGGGTTACCTCACAGCCTTCGACAATCGCTTCTCTCCGACACTCTCGGTCTACAACGAGGCGGTCGCCGAATACGTCGCTCAGCTGCCCGAGATCGATCCGTTGTTTGCGACTCATCGCCTGGACACCATGTTCGGGATCGTCGAGACCAGTATCTGGTGCGAGCCGGGCAGACCCCATCCGCGCGACTACGACGAGCTGTTGGCGGCGAGCACCGACGACGACCTGTTGCGCAACCACCATCTCCGGCGCGGAATCGGCGCCAGCCTCGTCGGGGTCAGGGAGCTCGACCTCGATGCGGAAGATGCTCCTTTCGTTTCCGCAGACGGAGTCTTCGACCCCACGACCGCGGTTCTCGACTTCTACCCGCAGGAGCAGGCAGACGCTGGAGACGTCGCGTTGAGCGTCAGCCTCAGCTTCTGGGACCCTCGCGACAACACCGAGCTCGGGATCGCGCAACGGCGCGTTCCTCTGGCCGCGGACTTCTCGGCTCCTCTCGCTCTGCGCGCGAGCCGTGTCCAGCTCCGCAACGGCATCATGAATCCCGACCGGGCGGCGGCCGCTCTGCACATGCTGCAGACCTACGACCCCGACCGGATCCCGTTGATCATGGTCCACGGTCTCCGATCGACACCACGGGCATGGCTCCAGCTGACCAACGACCTCCTCGGCGACGAGGAGATCCGCTCGCGCTATCAGATCTGGCACTTCTCCTACCCGACCGCCCTGCCCTACCTGTGGACCGGCGGCATCCTGCGCCGATCGATCAGAGATCTCAGGGAGCTCGTCGATCCCGAGAAGCAGCATGCCGCGTTCGACGCTTCGGTGATCGTGGCTCACAGCATGGGAGGCCTGCTGGCGCGCGCGGTGGTATCCGACAGCCGGGCAACGCTCTGGGACACCATCTTCACGGTTCCACCCGAAGAAGCTCAGGGCACCGAAGAAGACCTTCGCACGATGCGTCAAACCCTGTTGTTCGACGCGGAGCCGGCCGTCTCGCGGGTCGTCTTCATGGCGACTCCGCATCGCGGCAGCAAGATCGCCGACACCACCCTCGGCCGCATCGCTTCCGGTCTCGCCGGTCGCTCGAGTCAGCTGTCATCGACCCTGCAGCGCATCGCCGAGGCGAATCGAGAGAACCTACGGGGCGACTACTACCGACTGTTCAGTCGTGGCGGCCCCACCAGCATCACGGCGCTCGGCCCCCAGCACCCCGTCCTGGTGGCCCTGTCAGAGCTCCCAATGCGCGAGGGAGTGCGGGTCCATTCGATCCTCGGAGATCGCGGTCGCTTCGACGATCCTGTCCCCTCCGACGGCGTCGTCGACTACGAAAGTGCACATCTGGACTTTGCGGAATCGGAGCGGATCGTCCCGGCATTCCACGCCGTCTACGAACACCCGCTCGCCATCGCCGAGGTCAAGCGCATCCTCAGGCGCCACCTCGCCGAGCACCAGGATGGCGAGACGCCTACCCAGCCAAGCGGAGCCAACTGAGGGATCACCGTCCACATCCCGATGACGAGGCTCAGCCCGCCTCCTACTCCATCCATGTCGTTCTGACCTCGTAAGGTCTCGGCGGCTTGGTCCTCCGAGTTCGCCTCCGCGGACGACTGGAGTGCGGTCCCCGACGACGGTCATGGGACGGCCATTCGAGACATCTCGCTCGAGGTCCTTCCTTCGTCAGGATGACAATGTCCTTGATCAGGTCGCTCGACTCGGCTGCGATCGCGGACTGGCACAAGCCGGACGGGGCAAAGGCTGGCAGCAGCTTCTCCGCCACGACGGTCACGCTCTCGATCT
>JANQPS010001124.1 GCA_028285365.1 Thermoanaerobaculia bacterium
AGATCGAGAGCGTGACCGTCGTGGCGGAGAAGCTGCTGCCAGCCTTTGCCCCGTCCGGCTTGTGCCAGTCCGCGATCGCAGCCGAGTCGAGCGACCTGACCCGACCAAGGACATTGTCATCCCGAAGGAGCGCCGTGGAATCGGAGACCGCAGTTGCGTGAGCAACTGCCAAGCAACCCGTAGGGTTGCCCGGCTCGGAGGAAGGACCTCGGCCCGGTCGGCACAGTAGGCCGTCGCTTGTCCGTCGTCGCGACCCGCGTCCGCTCGAGCCACCGTCGCGTCTAGGACTCCCCTGTGGCCGGTCTCACCCGGCTCGCCCCAACACCTCGACGTGCGGCACCACGAAGACGGCATCAGCCCTTTGAGCCCAACGGCGCCAAGCGGCAGCGATCTGCTCTAGCTCCTCTCTGGAGCTGAGTCGTGCCTCGAGCGCGAGCGTTGCATAAGAAGACGACGTCACTCTTTCCGCCCACAGGTCCGCCCACCAGGCCCGCTGCTCTGGATCCCTGAACGTCCAGGTCGACGACGTCACCTCGCACGAGCTGAGGCCCGCGACGCGCGTCCAGCTCGGAAGCTTGCGGCCGGCGTCAGCCTCGACCTCGTTGGCAGCGGTGATCGCTTGATAGAGCTCGAGCCAGCGGTCGAGCAGCGGCTCCGACGGTTCCCAGAACATGCCGCCGTAGTCCGCGTCGCGTACTGCGATGACTCCACCTCGCCGCGCCACCCGAGTCATCTCTCTGAGCGCCGCAACCGGCTCGCGCAAGTGCTGGAGCACCTGGTGCGCATGGACGACGTCAAACGACTCGTCCGGGAAGTCCAGAGAGTAGACGTCACCTTCGACGAATCGGCACCTGTGCCCGTCCTCGATCGATCGCGCTTTGTCGAGGACGTCGATCTCACGATCCAGCCCGACCACCGAGCCCGGTGCGACTCTTTGCGCGAGCTCCACCGTAATCGTGCCCGGACCACAGCCGACGTCCAGGAGATCCATCCCGCTCCGCAGGTGCGGCAAGAGGTATGCCGCAGAGTTCTCGGCGTTGCGCCACGTGTGCGATCGCAAAACCGAGTCGTGGTGGCCGTGGACGTAGATCTCTCGTGCCTCTGTCATGGCACGAGTATGTCGCGCCATGAGAGATTGACCCCGCGACCGGCACTTGGCTATGCTTCGCGGCTCCGTGGGGCCGTAGCTCAGATGGGAGAGCGCCTGAATGGCATTCAGGAGGTCGTCGGTTCGATCCCGATCGGCTCCACCAATAGAGTCAATGAGTGCGCCGAAGAAGACGGGGGCAGCGTTCCAGCCGTCTCCGAAGTCCGTGTCCAAACTGATCCCGGCAGAAGCACCCAATGGTGCATCCCTTCGAAGAGTCGTCGTTCCATTTTCGATGCCAGAGACTGCCAGCGATATCGCCTCGTTAGTCCTCGATGCTCTGGAGGGTGAAGGGAGAAGCTTTCGCATCGAGCTGCGTATCGAGAAGCCGGCGCAAATCGAACCAGATCTCTGGGCGTGCCACACGCAACTCAACGGACTCTACGAACGTCTCCCTCCGGTTAAGGTGGGGATTCCCTCCAGGCGCTCTGCTTGGCGTTGGGACTGGTGCGGAAGCTGCTGGTTGGATTCGTGGAAGACGGTGGTCGTCTGCTGTTTCCAGAATCAGGGCAGGACTTACCCCTGCATGCCTACTTCACAGAAAAGCAGCGCGGCGTCGGCGAATAGTCACTACGCCTCGTCACGTGTGCAGATCTTCTTGGCCCATTTTGTCGTCCTGCTCCTCGGAGATCGATTGGTTCGCGAGGCGTTCCGTTTCGACTTGGCTGGTCAAAGGCCCACCAAAGAGTGAGTGAAGCGATGCTGCGGTCAGGTCGCTCGGCGAAAGCAGTCGAGCGCTTGGCGATCTGGTGCCGAAGGACGATTAGCGCCACAAGCGACAAGACGAGCGGGCCGATGAAGATCACTAGCTGGACAGCGGCCGCGATCGCCGTCCCCGGGCGGCGGCCATCGTGGCTCGAGCCAGACTGCGAAGAGACTCCACGCTACGGGAGCGGCGAGCAGAAACACTTGGAGGCAAAGAAGGCCCTTCGAGGTTCCCTTCAGTTGCTTTGAGTTGCTCGTGACCTTGTGGCGTCTATGGCCGTCTAGCGGCTGGCAGTGCGCCCGGGAACACGTATGGCGGACCGTTCGCGAACGCCTGGTTGAGCAGTCACTTTCCAGAGGCCGCAGAGAATAGCGCAGGACACAAATGGGCCGATGAGAATGACGTAGGCGCCTGCCTTTTGTGGTCTTTTTGCTAATCGAATCACGTGGTTGACGTTCCGCGACGAGATTGGAAGTTCAGCTAGCGAAGAGACCGCGACGCGTGTCTTGGAGGCGGAGTGACAGCATTGCGAAGGTCCTTCACGAAGTGCGAGCACTCGAGGCTCCCCGAATTCCCGTTCGATAGCAAATCCCGATAGCTCGATGTCGTCCCAGTTGACGAAGACAGTCCGCTCGAGTCCGGCCTCAATGAAGATGCCACCTGCTCGCGATGAGAGCTTGGCCGGGTACTGGCTCTCAAAGACAGGCATTGGCGCCCTGCGGTCACTCCTGTCCCATGCTCCTAAGGGGGTAATCCAGATGCTTTCGTCTGTTTGGTTGACTACGGTTATGCCTTCGACGAATGCAATCTGCATCGGGTTCCATGGATTTGCGGCCACAGCCACGACAAGACACGTCGTCGGTACGAGGAAGAAGGCGTTGCTGACAATCAGCACCACGAGAACTTTGCGCGCTTTGCTTGTGTTCAGGGCGACCTCGCTTTGGTTCAGCGGATTGCAGCCTTGGGCACGAATAAGAGTGTAGCGCTCTACCCATCTGCCGGCGTCTCTCAACGCCATACGTACCTCGATCGAACTGTCGGAGTGGGCCTCACAGTCGAACCCTCTCAACGTTGGGTCTCCATCTCACCTCGAGGGGCTGGGGGACGAGCGAGTCCTCGCTGACGCGACTCAGTGTCACCACAGAGTGACCTCCCGCTGTCCCCTCGGCTGCTCGATGAGGTCTTGGTATTCGAAAACCGGTCCACTCGATTCGTGCGAAGGCGGCTCATCTACTGCTAGGAGATTGCGAGTAGCGTGACTCCTCGAGAGGCCCCGGGTTGTTCTCAGGGGAACGCGACGTGAGCGAACCAACGCTGTACATCGGCAACTACTCCTCCTGGTCGTTTCGGCCTGGATTGGCCTCGTCGCAGCGGGAATCGAATTCGAAGAGAACCTGCAGCCGTTTGACATGGCCAACCACAATCGGCACTTCCGGGAGTTCTCACCGACGGGGAAGGTCCCTGTCTTGGTCGACCGCGGGATCGCGATCTGGGAGTCCTTGGCGATTCTCGAGTACGCAGCCGAGCGGTATCCAGAGGCTGGGTTGTGGCCACAGAAAGCGTCAGAGCGAGCCGTTGCTCGTGCGGTTTCTCACGAGATGCACGCTGGGTAGTCTTTGTGGCTCGGGTGAGACCCTCCACGCGGCGAAAGGTATTGCTGTGGTCGACGTCATTCCTTGGACCTACGACCTCAAGCCGGCGCTGGCTCTCAAGGAGCTCTTCGTTCATCCCGATGCGCCAAGGAGCGGCGTCGGCACCCTCCTGATGCGACGGGTCTCGCGACATGCCATCGAGATTGGCGCGCCTCGGTTGATCTGGAGTGTCCTCAAGAGCAACAGGCGGGGAGCAGCGTTTTATGAGGCGCTCGGCGCCACCAAGGACTCAGTCTGGGATGCATGGTCCCTCGACGCGTCGCCGATCCTCGAACTGGGTAGACCCGAACATGGGAACCCAGCTAGACGTCACAGCTAGAAGTAAAGCCATGGAAGGAGACGAGCTTTGTTCAACCGCAAATCTAGAAACCAGCCAACCTTGTCGAAGTGCAGCGCAGTCGGCCGCCTTGTTGTCCTGACGATCGTCGCCGTCACGATCAGTTCTCCGGCAACGGCCGCGCCGGAAGACGAATCGGCGGATCTCGCCGTCCGCCTCTTACCGAAGCGTTGTGAGACCGACCTCGCCTTGAGCGCGGCACCGGAACACCTGCGCGATGAGGCCAGTGTCTATGTCTTAGGCGAGAACGGGTACACCCAGACTCGAGAAGGAACGAACGTCTTCACTTGCATCGTCAATCGTGACGACCATCGGGTCTTGAAGCCGACCTGCTTCGACGAGGAAGGCACAAGAGCGATCCTCCCCAAGATCCTCTTCTTTGGTCAGCGTTTGATGGAGGGTGCGACTACCCAGACGATTCGGCTGGAAGTCGAGGAAGGATTCGACGAGGAGAGATTCGCCCCCGTGCAACGGCCGGGTGTGGCGTACATGCTCTCTCGGTACAACCGCCCGGTGAACCCGGCGACGGGCAAACTGGGATGGTTCCCACCTCATGTGATGTTTTACGCACCAAATCTCACCAACGAGGACATCGGTCATGACATGTCCACCTACGACCCCAAACAGCCTCTCCCGATGATCGGCTACCAGGGTCCTCATGGCTACATGATCATGATCAGTGACGACGGCACGGAGAGGAGCCGGTCCGATCTTCGAGACTGCCCCGACTGGGTCTACGCGGACTGAAGCAGTCGAGCCAGGGTTTCGATGCCGTCGCGAATGTCGCGCTCGGTCAGCGCTCCGTAGCCCAGGATCAACGAGTCGCCGCCGCTCGATGGACGCAAGCGATAGCGCGAGCCCGGTGTTACGAAGACACCTTTGCTGGCAGCGCGTTGCACGATCGACTTGGAGAAATCGTCGCCTCTGAGTTGGACCATGCCGTCGATACCGGATTCGATGCCACGGAGCTCGCCCGGAAGACCGCTGGAATGGATGGCGTCGCTCAAGACGCGCCGCTTGCGTGAGTAGATTCGGCGCATCCTCAAGATGTGGCGTTCGAAGTCGCCGTCTTCAATGAAACGCGCAAGAGCCATCTGAGCCACCGAGCTGCTTTGGTAGTCCAGAGCGTTTCGGTAGCGTCCGAGCTCGTCGATCAGCTCCTTCGGGGCGACGACGAAGCCAAGGCGAAGCGAGGGAAAGAGTGTCTTCGAGAAAGTCCCCAGGTAGATCACGTAGCCACTGAGGCTCATCGCCGCGAGTGGGGGCAGCGGTGGGACGTCGTAGCGAAATTCGCCGTCGTAGTCGTCCTCAAGGACAAGGACGTTGTTTCTGGTGGCCCAGTCGAGGAGTTGGACGCGTCGTTGATGTGAGAGTCTGCTCCCGGTCGGAAACTGATGCGACGGCGTGATGTAGATGAGGCGATGTCCGCCACCATCCGCCGGAAGATCGGCGACGCGCAGACCATCATCGTTGACCGGGTAGGGCACCACTTTGGCGCCGTTCAACTCGAAAGCCTGGCGAGCCAATGGGTAGCCGGGATCCTCCATGGCAACCGTGTCGCCCGAACCCAAAAAGAGTCTGCAAAGCCAGTGCACGGCCTGAGTCGCCCCGTTGGATATCAGGATCTCGTGGGGAGAAGCGTTCAGACCGCGGGCGCGCCGCAAGTACTCGGCGATCGCGACTCGCAGGCGCATCTCACCGCGAGGGTCGCCGTAGTCGGGTCCGAAGGTGAACTCCGCAGCGGCGGCGAACGCGCGGCGCCACTGTGTCACCGGGAAGGCTTCGAGTGAAGGACGACAGGGTTGGAAATCGATGCCGTCTCCGACAGGTGGAGCGACGTCCGGTGTGACCCGCAGCACGCGCGGAGGGAGTCGCTTGGAACCCGTTGCCGGAGAGGGTGTTGCTGCCGCGTCGTCGGCAACGAAAGTACCGGATCCAGCGCGGCCGATCAGCAGGCCTTCCGCAATCAGGCGATCGATCGCGTTGAGGACCGTTCCTCGCGAGACGCCGAGCTCCCTGGC
>JANQPS010001185.1 GCA_028285365.1 Thermoanaerobaculia bacterium
CAGCTGAGAAGTCGTCGACAGTGACCAGCCGTCGAGCGCGCGAAGCGCGGCTCTCGCGTCGACCGAAGGATCTGGCGCGCTAATACCGTCAAGAAGACCCAGCTGAGAAGTCGTCGACTGTGACGAGCCGTCGAGCGCGCGAAGCGCGGCTCTCGCGTCAACCGAAGGATCTGGCGCGCCACATGCCGGCAAGAAGACCCAGCTGAGAAGTCGTCGACAGTGACCAGCCGTCGAGCGCGCGAAGCGCGGCTCTCGCGTCGACCGAAGGATCTGGCGCGCTAATACCGTCAAGAAAGCCCAGCCGATAAGTCATCAACGGCCCAAAGGGGCCGCTCCCAGCAGCCAAGTGACAGACGGTTTTGAGGACCCGAGGCCGAGAAGCGCAAAGCGCGTTCCTCGGCCGGCAAGCAGCCAGCGCCCGCCGGAGGAGCCGCACTCCAGAACGACCTCCAGCCAGCAGCATCCCGGCGACGACGGTCAGACTTTCGCCAACCGGTCATCCCTGGTCGAGGTCCCTCACTTCGTTCGGGATGACACTGGGTGCGGGATCAAGTGTGGGGCGGGATCACATGACCTGTCTCCCACGCAAGGGCGGGTGACGTTGCGAAATCGGGAGGCCTTGGTAGATCAGATGGCAGTCCAACAGCGTGACGAGCTTGCGAACGGCCCACCACTCGTCGCTGACGCTCTACGCAGGAGCCCGGCCGTGGCCGGATTCGACTGGGGAACGCCAGCCGAGATCCTTCGGCCCGGGGCAGAAGCCGCCCGTCGGCACAGGCGAGATCCTTCGGCGCTGCGACTTCTCAGGATGATCTGCGACAACCGCCGAGTTCACTCGGCGGTCGTGCAGATCAATCCCTCACCCTCAACCACGCTCCCATCGTCTGGGACACCAGCTCCGCCGCTTCCCACTGCACGAAGTGGCCGGCCGACGGTACCGTGACCAGCGTGTAGTCGGCATCGATCCAGTCCCAGGTGTTCTTGAGACCGTCTTTGTCGACGGCGGTGTCCTGAAGCCCGTGGAACTGAAGCACTGGCATGGGCAGGTTGGGGATCTCGCCCGCGGTGCCATCGGCAACGCCGCCGTAGTTCGCACGGTAGTAGTTGAGCATGCCGTCGAAGTAGGAGCGCCCCAGGGCCTCGCGGTAGTGCTTGCCAACGGTCTCACCCATGCGCTCGCCCATCGCGAGAATGCGATCCGGGACCGGACTGCCGTCGGGCTTGGACGAAGAGAAGTTCCTCGCATACTCCACGTTCCTGGCCTGCTCCGGCGTCGGGTTGGCGACGACCGCCGCGTAGCCCTTGGGATGGGTGAGATTGAGGATCACGAGGCGCTCGATGCGGTCGGGATGCTCCATCGCGAACCGCCAGGCGATCGCACCGCCCCAGTCGTGCCCGACGAGAGTGATCTTCTCGCCCAGGTCATCGACCACCGCCATGACATCGCCGAGGATCTTCGGCATCGCGTAGTTCTCGACGCCTTCAGGCTTGTCACTCTGGTTGTAACCGCGCAGGTCCATCGCTGCTGTCTTGTAATCGGCCGACAGGTAGTCCATCTGGTGACGCCACGAGTACCAGATGTCTGGAAAACCGTGGATGAACAGGATCGGCTTGCCTTCCCCGAGCGTGACGTAGTGGATCTTGACGTCACCGTTCTTCACCCACTGGTGCTCCACACGATCCCAGACGTCGGCGGTGTCCGCCGCGTGTGCCGCGAGCGCGAAGAGGGAGATCAGCAGTCCAACGAGCACGATTCTCGATGTGCGCATCCTGAGACGCTCCTTGACGGACGGTTCCGCCGGTAGATTGAGGGGCCTGAGTTCCGGTCCCAGACTATCGCGAGACGTCTCGGTAGCTGCTTCTCAGGGGCCGAGATGAAGGATCAGGCTCCGATGGTGCGGCCTCGTACGGTGCTCCCAGACGAAGATCCCCTGCCACGTGCCCAGCGCCAGCCGCCCATCGACGACCGGAATCGAGAGCGTGGTCGAGGTCAGAGCTGCCCGAACGTGTGACGGCATGTCGTCCGGCCCCTCCTGAGTGTGGGTGTACAACTCGTCGTGCTCTGGGACCGCGCGCTCCATCCAGGCTTCGAGATCGCGGCGAGCACTCGGATCTGCGTTCTCCTGGATGGTCAGACTGGCCGACGTGTGTCGGATCATGAGAGTGCACAGGCCTTCGACGAGCCCGCAGCGCGCCACGATGCGCTGGAGCTCGTCGGTGATCTCGTAGAGACCCTTGCCCGAGGTCTGCAGCTCGAACCGCTCGATCATGTCGACCCGGGTGTCGAACGCGTCAGGGCAGAGCCAAGGCGATCAGGCCTGCTTCACCCGAAAAACTCGAGGCCGCCAGAACGATGTACTGCTTGCCGTCGTGCATGTAGGTCATGGGAGTCCCGCTCGGCGTCGCCGGCAGCTCCATCTCGTGCACGACCTCACCAGTCATCTTGTCGTAGGCGCGCATGACGGGCTTGCCGCCGCCGCCACCGCCACGACTCACGCGCGCACCCTGCGCGACGAACAGAAGAGACTTGGTCAGCACGGGCCCGGGGATGCTCGGTGAGCCGAGCGGGCCAGGATCCGGCAACCCCATGTCGATGATCTGTTGACGAGGGCCGTCGCCATGAGGGACCTGCCAGGCGATGTCACCCTTCTTGAGGTCGATGGCGGTGATGCGGCCGTAGGGGGGCTTGACCAGCGGAAGTCCGTCAGGGCCTTCCAGTGACATGCCACCGTGACCCATCCCTCGGATGTAGTCGAAGTCAGAGCGCGAGCCGTCGGGCTTGACCAACGCCACGCTGATCGGAGACGTGATGGAGGGGATGTAGAGATAGCCCGTTTCCGGATCGAGCGCAGCGCCACCCCAGTTGGCTCCACCTCCCCAGCCTGGCATCTGAATGGTGCCGGCGAGGCCTTCCTTGGTGACCACCGGCGGCGTGTAGAGCGGCCCCATCTTGAACTTCGAAACGATCTCCAGGGCCTTCTCGCGTAGCTCCGGCGAGAAATCGATGAGGTCGTCCTCGCTGATGCCTTGACGATCGAACGCGGGAGGTTTCGTGGGGAAAGGCTGAGTGAGCGCGGCACGCTCGCCCGGCACGTCGGAAGCCGCCACGGGACGCTCCTCGATCGGCCAGATCGGCTCGCCCGTAACTCGGTCGAAGACGTACGTGAAGGCCTGTTTCGTCACGACTGCCACACCTTTGCGCATCACACCGTCGATCTCGAGGTCGAAGAGAGTCGGCGCGGTGGGAATGTCGTAGTCCCACAACCCGTGATGAACGAGCTGGAAGTGCCACACCCGCTCCCCCGTCTTGGCATTCAGGCAGACGATGCTCTCTGCAAAGAGGTTGTGACCAAGCCGGTGCCCGCCGTACCAGTCGTTCGTTGGCGTACCAAAGGGCAGGTAGACGTACCCGAGCTCCGGATCGGCCGACATGTTCGACCAGACGTTGGTGTTACCGGTGTACTCCCACGATCCCTCTTCCCAGGTGTTGTTGCCGTACTCACCCTTCTGGGGCACCGACTGGAAGGTCCACAGCTGCTCTCCCGTGCGCACGTCGAACCCGCGCACATCGCCGGGAGGCATCTGCTTGCGGGTCGGGCCGTCGGAGATCGACGAACCGACGATGACGACGTCGCCGACCACAATCGGCGAGGACATGATCGTGTAGTTGCGCCGGTTGACCTCGCGCCGCATTCCGAGCGTCAGGTCGATCCGTCCTTCTTCGGCGAAGCTCTCGATCGGCTTGCCGGTCTTGGGATCGAGCGCCCACAGCCGAGCGTCCGTACTCGGCTGGAAGATGCGCGCCTCGTCACCATCTGCCCAGTAGGCCACGGCGCGAGAGTTGAAGCCGAGGTTGGTGGGGCGGCCGGCAGCTTTTGCGTCGGTGTCGAACTCCCAGAGCTGCTCACCGGTCTTCGCGTCGAGAGCTGCCACGACACCTAGCGAGGTGTTGACGTACAGCACGTCGCCGATCTTGAGCGGCGTCGACTTGTAGCCAAGAGTTCTCAGACGAGGGTTCTCCTTGGCCAGCGCAACGTCGGGCGAGGTCCACTGCCAGGCCACCTGCAGCTGATCGACTGTGTCGGCGTTGATCTGGTCGAGCGCCGAGTACTGCGTCGCTCCGAAGTCGCCGTGGTAGTAGGGCCATTCGTCGGCCGGAGCGCCAGTCTGGGCGATTCCTGGAACGGCTGCCGAGAACCCGAGGCCAACGGCGAGCCACAACAACAGCGGCAAAGTGCGCAATCCAAGAGAACGAGGGGACTTCGTCGAATTCATGAGGCGCTCCTACGGAGTATCGGGAACAGAGACCATACACCGGCCCAGGCCTTGCCTTGCCATCTTTGAGACGACGAGCCCGACGGCGTTGTTTCGATCGGTTGTCGCTTCTCACCCGACCCATAGCCTCCCGCGCACGTTCTTTCGCTCGCACCGCGAGCCCCGCCAAGTGACCCGCCGCCCCGAAGACCCCGTCGCGGGATCTCGCGCAACCCCGAGCTACAATCGAGACCTCCCTGCACAAGCCGATCCCTCACGACTGCAGCGCGAGCCTGCAGAGGTCGAGAAATGTCTCCCGTGAATCTTCGCCCGCCCTGTTTTCACCCGCGACTCGAGCGGCTCAGGCTCGAGGGAATCGTTCCGCCTTCGAGCCCGCGATGACGGGCCCCGAGAAAGCCATGGCCGAAGCCCCTCCAAGAGGTCGAGACGCTCGACTCCCCAGGCCGCAGGCCAATCGGGACGGCACGGGTAGCAGCCGATTCGACTCGGTGGTCATCAACGGCACGGGAGTCTGCGCTCTGACGATGGCGGCGCGCTGCGCTCGCGACCATCACCTCCGAGAGCGGGTCTCGATCGTCGGCGAGCGGGTGAAAGAGTCGCGACGGCTAGTCGGCGGCGTGACCTTGCGCGCGAGGACCCTGGACTACATAGCGGCCGCAGCCGGCACCACGCCGACTCAGCTCCTCGAGCGTTTCTACGGCCCCGAGTGGAGCCAGGCAGAGACCTACCAGCAGGTTGCGGCCTTGTGCTCGGGAGACACCAAAACCGGCTTTCAGATCACCAAGCGCGCCATCTTCATGGATGCCGAGGTCGAGCGTCTTGGGCGCGCGTCATGCCAACCGCTCGCCTACGGCCTGCGAAACTCCCGCCTCGTCGCGACGCTGCACGAACTGGCCGACGAGGCCGGCTGTCAGACGGTCGACGAGACGGGAGTTTCGCAGGCCGTAGGCGAGCGGTTGGCATGACGCGCGCCCAAGACGCTCGACCTCGGCATCCATGAAGATGG
>JANQPS010001222.1 GCA_028285365.1 Thermoanaerobaculia bacterium
AGGGAGCGTCCGTCTTCGGTGACGACCAGAGGGCGATCACTGCTGGCCGCGCGCTGCAGCAGGTCGGCCAGTGAGGCTTCCGCAGCAATCTCCTGGCCGTCGACGCTCGCTTCATCCGCTGGCTCTCCACCGTTCACGATGTCGAGCAGGCTACCGGCGTTCATGGCGACCATGCTCGACGCCCCTTCGACGAACTCGCGAACGTAGCTGTCGGCCGGAGTTGTCACGATCTCGGCTGGAGTGCCACACTGAACGAGCGCACCATCACGGAGTATCGCCACGCGGTCACCGAGACGCAGCGCCTCGTCGAGATCGTGGGTGATGAAGACGGTCGTCTTGCCGAGCTCTCGACTGAGACGCAGGAACTCGTCCTGGAGCTGACGACGGATCAGCGGGTCGAGAGCCGAAAACGGCTCGTCCATCAACAGGATCGGCGGATCGGAAACCAGCGCTCGAGCCAGACCGACTCGCTGCTGCATACCACCGGAGAGCTCGTCCGGTCGCCGCTCTCCCCAACCGTCGAGCTCCACCTTCGCCAGCGCCCTCTCAGCTTGACCTCGACGATCGGCAACCGGAACGCCCCGGAGCTCGAGGCCAAACGCGACGTTGTCCACGACCGTTCGATGTGGCAGCAGCGCCACGTGCTGGAAGACCATCCCGATGGTCTGCGAGCGCAGGCGTCGGAGCTCGGAATCGTCCATGGCGGACACGTCGCGCCCCTCGATGATCACCTTGCCGGCAGTCGGCTCGACCAACCGATTCAGGTGTCTGACGAGCGTCGACTTGCCGCTGCCCGAGAGCCCCATGACCACGAAGATCTCACCTTCGGCGACCGAAAAGGAGACACCTGCCACCGCCAGGACCGCCTCGTACTCAGCCATCAGCGCATCGCGGGAAGCTCCCTTGCGCGCGGCTTCGAGAGCTCGTTCGGCCTGCGCACCAAACAGCTTCCAGAGGTCCTCACATTCGATCAGCACCGCCCGAGTGTAGCGGGCGCGCCTGCTCGCGCAATCTCAGCGCCCGCACCGAGAGACCTCGGCTAGCCAGGGCCCAGCAACCTGACCCTGACCGTGCCCTCGAGCGACCTCAGCTGCGCTTCGAGGTCGTCCGGAAGCTCTCCTTCCAGGTCTGCGACCGCGTAGCCGACCTTGCCACGCGTCTGGAGGTGCTGCGCCGCCACGTTGGCGCCGATCGCACTAAACACCTCATTGAGCCGGGAGAGAAACCCGGGCTCGTTCGAGTGCACACACGCCACTCTGCGGCGACCTGGCTCCAGCGAACCGGCCTCGACCTCCGGAAAGTTGACCGCGTGAGCGGTCGACCCATCAGAAACGTAGCGCGCCAGCTTGAGTGCAGCGTCCCGTCCGATTGCCGACTGGGCTTCGAGGGTGGAGCCACCGATATGGGGAGTCAAAATGACGTTGTCGAAGCGCGTGAGATCACTCGCGAAGTCTTCGCCAGCGCCTTTGGGCTCCTTCGGGAAGACGTCGATAGCAGCCCCGGCCAGGTGACCGCTGGTCAGCGCATCGCTCAACGCATCGACATCGACCAGATCGCCACGCGCATGATTGATCAGAAACGACCCCCTGCGCATTCGCGCCAGCGCTTCCGCATCGATCATTCGTCGCGTCATGGCGGTCGACGGAACATGCAGGGTCACGACGTCGGACAACTCGAGGAGTTCGTGCAGCGACCCGACTTCGCGAGCGTTCCCGTGCACGAGCTTGGGCTGATGATCGTAGTAGTAGACGTGGATGCCCAACCCCGACGCCAGAACCGAGAGCTGCGAGCCGATGTTGCCGTAGCCCAAGATCCCCAGCTTCTTTCCGCGCACCTCGTGTGAGCCTTCGGCACTCTTGAGCCACTCGCCCGCGCGGATCGCCTGCATCTTGCGCGGAATGCCACGCATCAGCATGACCATGCTCGCGAGAGTGAGTTCGGCGACGGAACGCGTGTTGGCGAAAGGCGCGTTGAATACCGGGATACCACGCTCGGCGGCTGCATCGAGATCAACCTGGTTGGTGCCGATACAGAAGCAGCCCACGGCAAGCAGCTCAGGGGCTGAATCCAACAGGTCACGATCCACCTGGGTCCGCGAGCGGATACCCAGCAGGTGGGCACCGGCAAGCGCCCGTGCGAGCACGTCGCCGTCGGCCGCCTTGGGCAGCCTTTCGATCTCGACCTCGCCAGCATGGGCGAGCGTGCCGTCAGCGTCCGGGTGGACGTTCTCGAGGAGTAGGACCTTCCAGGGATCGGTGGCGGGACTGTTCTGAGTCATGAGGGCGTCGGAGTTGTTGAGCACGTGAGGTGAAGCGACGGCCACCCAGATCCGCGACCTGGGTGAGCGGAGCGAAGCGTACCGTGTCTTGGCGTCTGAAGAGAACCGGCATCCTCAGGCCAGCGAACCAAGGTCGCTGCCCGTTCTCTTCAAGCTTCTCCCTCAATCCTCTCGTGTCTCAGCCAGTGTCTTCACGGCGTCGGCTGATTTGTCCGGTTGGTGAGCTCTCTGGCGTTAGCCTTCATGCCATGTGCGAGCGCGCGAGGGGCCGAACCCCGTAGAGGACACGCAGGGCTCGACCGTACAGGAGGCCAGACGACCTTGGAACTCGAAGGATCAAGCAGACCTCCCCTATTTCGCCGCCTACGCGTGTTTGCCCTCGATCCCAGCTACCACCAGGAGCTCCACGGATCGGCATTTGCCACGGTCACCGTCCTGGTGCCATGGGAGACCAATGCCGACGCACCAGCCGACGGCAAGGAACTCGCCGAGCTCGAGCAGTGGACGACACCCGAGCAGATGCTCGGCCCGGTCGGGGAGTACGTCGAAGTCATCGATCTCGATCCGATGAGCGAGCGGGTCTATGACCCCGTCGACCTCAACAGCCTCACGAACCTGGCTCAGGACGGCCTGCAGCCTTCGGAGACGAATCCCCAGTTTCACCAGCAGATGGTCTACGCCGTCGCGATGACCACGATTCGGCACTTCGAAGAAGCTCTAGGTCGCAAGCTCCAGTGGCACGGTCGCTGGCGCGACGCCGATGCCTCAGAGGTTCGGGCGCGCATCGAGCGACTTCAGGGACGTGGCGTGATCGATCCCGAGCTCGAGGTGACCCGTGAACTCCTCACCGAGCACCGCTTCCAGGTTCTCGACTTCGTTCCGCGCCTCCGCATCTATCCGCACGCTCTGCGAATGGCCAACGCCTACTACAGTCGCCAACGTCAGGCGCTACTCTTCGGCTACTTTCCGGCGCGAGAGAACGCCCCCAGCGTGTCGGCCGGCCAGACAGTCTTCACTTGTCTGTCTTATGACGTGATCGCTCATGAGACGGCTCACGCGGCTCTCGACGGACTCCACCATCGCTTTCTCGAGCCGTCGAACCCGGACGCACTCGCGTTCCATGAAGGATTCGCGGATCTCGTAGCGATCTTCCAGCACTTCACTCACGACGAGGTCTTGCAGAGCGCCCTGCGCGACACCGGTGGCGACATCGGGTCCATCACCAACCCATTGGCCCTGCTGGCCCGCGAGATGGGCCAAGCCATCGGACGAGACCAGGCTCTTCGCTCTGCGATCGGCGACGACCCCGATCCTCACGCTCTCGAACATGCCACGACACCACACGCTCGAGGCACCATCCTGGTCGCTGCCGTCTTTGATGCCTTCAGCGCGATCCTAGGAGCCAGAATCGAAGACCTGGTCGCCATCACCCGCAGCGCCGGCCTGAGCCTCGAGGCCGGCACTCTCCCCTCCAGACTGACCCGACGCATCGCAGGCGAAGCCTCCAACGCGGCCCGCCACGTGCTCCGCATGTGCATCAGGGCACTGGACTACTGCCCGAGCTTCGACATGAGTCTGGGCGACTACCTCCGCGCGCTGATCACGGCCGACCTCGAGCTCGTTCCCTACGATCGCCGCAACTATCGGGCCGCCTTCATCGAGGCGTTTCGACGACGGGGGATCTTGCCGGCAACCCTGAGCGGCTTCGGCGAAGACAGCCTCAGGTGGCAGCCACCGGAGCCGGACCTCGGCCGCACAGGTGACCAACTGGCGCGAATGGCGGTCGAGACGCTTGCCGAGCTGACCGGACCGACGGGTCCGCTTCCCGTGAGCACCCTGGAGGAGATCTGGAGTCACAGTGGAAGCCGTCGGGTCTTCTGGGACGCCATGGCGGTGTTTCGGCGGCGCTTCCGCGAGCGCCTGGACGAGCTACTCGACGACGCCCGATCCGACAATGCCGAGCTCGAGCGCTGGCTCCACGACGAGCTTCATCTCGTCGTCCAGCCGCCGAGTGAGGGGCTCCGATCCATCTTCGTCGACCGACGCGGTCTACCGGCGATCGAGGTCCACAAGGCGGAGCTCGCGCGCCGCACCGGCGTGGACCAGACCAGCCAGGGGGCGCGTGTGAGTGCCGAACTGGTCATCGAGCTGTCGCAACGCCGGCGTGGCTACTTCGACGACGACAAGCAGCGTAGCGTCGATCACGACAGCGCGGACGCCCACGATCACGGCGACTTTCGATATCGCTCTGGATGCACCCTCGTCATCGACGTCGGCAAGGTCACGACGCGCTTCGCAACCCGCTCTCGGGGGGCTCCCGACGACCGCCATTTCCAGAAGCAACGCGAGCTACTGCGCACCCGCCCCGACCTCCGCCTCGGAATGAAGGCGCCCCATCAGTCCGAGATCGTCTCGCAGCTCCACGCAGCACGCACCGTCGAAGGCTCTCTCAGCCTCCACGAAGAGGAGGTGTGAAGTGGACCGACTGCTGCCACCACCGCCAGGTGCTCATCCCGACAGGGGCAGGGTCACCGTTCGCTGCTATCGCCAGGGTCTGGGGGATTGTTTTCTCCTTGCCTTCTCCAGGCGCGGCAACGAAGCCAACGACGAGCCGATCTACATCCTGATCGACTGCGGCATCTTCTGGGGGGCTCCGAACGGAAGCGCGCTGCTCGAGCAGGTCGCCGAGAACCTCCGCGAGGCCACGGGCGGTCACCTCGAAGCGCTGGTCATCACCCACGAACACTTCGACCATCTCGCCGGCTTCAAGTACAAGAATCCCCTGGCCGCTCTGCAGAAGCTCACCTTCGACGAGCTCTGGGTCGCCTGGACCGAAGACCCTGACGACGAGCTCGCCGAGCAGCTTCGCGACGACGCCGATCGACTGGGCGCCGAGATCCGCGGGATCGCTCGAGCCAGAGGCATCGCAGAAGACTCACCCATCGGCGCGCTGCTGGCGTTCTCATCGAACACTGCCACCGCCCTCGACAACGTCTTCGAGCACTTCGTCGAACCGGTCTCTACAGGTTCAGGCCCAGAACCGAACCGAATCGAGCGCCGCAGGAACGTGCGCGCCGACAAGACGATCCGCTATCTCAGACCCGGAGACCAGGAACAGGACGATCGCGGCAACAGTCGCTTCACGATCAGGAACGGGCCGCGCGTCCACGTGCTCGGTCCGCCCCGAAACCTCGAGCAGCTGCGCGACAACGAGATCGACGGGAAGCTCTACAACCGAGCTGGTGGCGATCACGAGCCCGGGGTGGCGGGCGGCGGAGCTGCCTTCACGCTCAGTGGGGTTGAAGGATTCGATCC